>JAZFSB010000277.1:0-2470 GCA_036445935.1 Alphaproteobacteria bacterium
GCCGAAGGTTTTTCATACCAGAAGCCGATAAGCAGGTAGGAGGCGAGCCCGACGCCTTCCCAACCGAAAAACCTTTGGACGAAATTATCGGCCGTCACCAGCATCAGCATGAAGAAGGTGAACAGGCTGAGATAGGCGAAGAAACGCGGGATCGAGGGATCGTGGCTCATATAGCCGATCGAATAGAAATGCACCGCGCACGACACCACGGTCACCACCACCAGCATGACGGCGGTCAGCGTGTCGAAGCGCAGCGCCCAGTCGACCTCGAACTGGCCGGTCAGAATCCAGGTGAACAGCGGCACTGTCTGGACATTTCCATTGAGCGCCACGTCATTGAAGATCACCAGCGACAGAATGGCGGAAATCAGCATCGCGCCGCAGGTCACGATCTCCGCCCCGCGGGCCCGGACCAGCGGTCCGAACAGCCCCGCGATCACGGCGCCGACCAGTGGCAGGAAGATGCACAAAACGTAGATCACGCCGCTAGCCCTTCATCAGGTTTATGTCTTCGACGGCGATCGTGCCGCGATTGCGGAAGTAGACCACGATGATGGCCAGCCCAATCGCGGCCTCGGCAGCGGCCACCGTCAGCACCAGCATGGCGAAAACCTGACCCGCCAGATCGTTCAGAAAGACCGAAAAGGCGACCAGATTTATGTTGACCGCGAGCAGCAGCAGCTCGACCGACATCAGGATGATGATCACGTTCTTACGGTTGAGGAAAACGCCGAATACGCCCAGCGTGAACAGGATCGCGGCAACCGAGAGGTAATGCGAAAGGCCAATTTCAAACATGATCAGACGCCGCTCCCCGGCTCGATTTTCTTGAGCTCTATGGTGTCTTCGCGGCGCCGGGCGAGCTGGTCGCCGATGCGCTGCTTGCGCACCCCCGGCCGCGCCCGCAGCGTCAGCACGATGGCGCCGATCATGGCCACCAACAGCACCATGCCGGACGCCTGGAACACGTAGATGTAATCGGTATAGAGAATTCGCCCGATGGCGTGGGTGTTGGTGATCTCAGACGGCGGCGGCGTTGGAAAGCCGCGCGCACCGGCGAGATCCGGCCCGCCCAGCCAGGTACCGGCGATCATCAGCAGCTCGGCCAGCAGAACCACGACCACCAGCGCGCCCAACGGCAGGTATTGCAGAAACCCCTGACGCATTTCGGTGAAGGAAATATCCAGCATCATGACGACGAACAGGAACAGCACCGCCACCGCGCCGACATAAACCACGACCAGGATCATGGCGATGAATTCGGCCCCCAGCAGCACGAACAGCCCGGCCGCGTTGAAAAAGGCGAGGATCAGAAACAGCACCGAATGCACCGGGTTGCGCGCCGATATCACCATCACGGCGGCGGCCACCGCGACCGAGGCGAACAGGTAGAAGGACAGTGCCTGTACGATCATAGCGCCCTGCCCTCAGCGATACGGCGCGTCCGCCCGCAGGCGGTCGCCGATCTCGGTTTCCCATCGCTCGCCATTGGCCAGCAGCTTGTCCTTGTTGTACAGCAGCTCCTCGCGCGTCTCGGTCGCGAACTCGAAGTTCGGGCCTTCAACGATGGCGTCGACCGGACAGGCTTCCTCGCAGAAGCCGCAATAAATGCATTTGGTCATGTCGATGTCGTAACGCGTCGTCCGGCGGCTGCCGTCGGCGCGCGGCTTGGCCTCGATGGTGATCGCCTGGGCCGGGCAAACCGCCTCGCACAACTTGCAGGCAATGCAACGTTCCTCGCCATTGGGATAGCGCCTCAGCGCATGTTCGCCCCGAAAGCGCGGACTGAGCGGCCCTTTTTCGTAAGGGTAATTGATCGTAACCTTGGGCTTGAAGAAGTAGCGCAGCGTCAACGCCATGCCCGAAACAAGCTCGGTCAGCAGCAGAGCGCGGGTCGATTTCCCGATAAAGCTCATGATGCGCGCTCCCTCCCCCGCCCGATCATTTCGGCACCCAGCCGGTCGCGACCAACACGCCCGCCGTGACCACTACCCAGAGCAGCGAGAATGGCAGGAACACCTTCCAGCCCAGGCGCATGAGCTGGTCGTAGCGATAGCGCGGGAATGTCGCGCGCACCCACAGGAAGCAGAACAGTACGGCGGCGATCTTGGCGGCGAACCAGATCGGACCCGGAATCCAGTTGAACGGCACCATATCGACAATAGGCAGCCAGCCGCCGAGGAACAGGATCACCGTCATCGCGGCCATCAGGATCATGTTGGCGTATTCGCCGAGGAAGAACAGCGCGAAGGTCATCGACGAATATTCGACATTGTAGCCCGATACCAGCTCGGCCTCGGCCTCGGGCAGGTCGAACGGCGCGCGGTTGGTTTCCGCCAGTCCCGAGATAAAGAAAATCACGAACATCGGCAGCAAAGGCACAACGCCCTGGTATCGGCTCTCCTGGTGTGGACATTGTTTTTTGCGCTGGGGGAAGAGCGCAAGCCCTGGCAGTTTGCCGCCGCGGGAC
>JAZFSB010000278.1:0-2392 GCA_036445935.1 Alphaproteobacteria bacterium
TTGGATGGTCAGCGAACGGATCGGATCGAAGAACCGCTGGACGAAAAACAGGAACGCCACCATCACCCCGACATCGAGCGCGTCGTCCAGCACCATGGTCCCGCCGACCACCACGACGATGGCCATGGCGCCGCCGGTCAGCGTATCGACGATGGGCACCATGATCAGAGCGAACTGGGCCGAGAGCAGATGGGTTAGCAGGTTTTCCCGCGCCTTGTCGCCGTAAAGTGTGGCATTGACTGCCTCGCGCCACATGCCCTGTACGGTGCGCACCGCGTGGATGCCCTCGGCCAGGGCGCCGTTGGTTGCGGCGTTGGTCTCCCGCGCGCGGCGGAAGGCCCGGCGCGCCCGCGGCAGCCAGATCAGCCGCACGATCAGCAGTGTCGGCACCACCGACAGGGTCAACAGCCCCAGCTGAAAATCGAGCGCCAGCAAAATCACCACGATGCCGAACAGCAGCACCAGATCGCCGAACGCGGTGATCGAGTTCTCCAGGAACTCCTGCAGCGCGTTCACATCGCCCTGCAGGCGCGACATCATGCGCCCGACCTCGGTCTTATCCATGAAGCTCAGCGCGACCCGCTGCAGATGGGCGAACATGGCCCGCCGGATATCGAAGATGACGCGCTCGCCGACCAGCGCGACCAATCGGTCCTGGGTCAAATTGGCGGCATAATTGATGGTGATCGCGGCGCCGAATGCGGCGGCAACCCAGAGCAGCAGCGCCGCGCCGCCGCGCCCGGGCAGCAGCGCCTCGTCGATGGCCATGCGGATGATCAGCGGGATCGACAACTGGGTGAGGGTGAACACCAGAACGGCGATGAGCGCGAGGTAGACGTGCCGCCGGTAGGGCTTGACGTATTCGAAGAAGCGGCCCACCACGCGCCCGTCATAGGCGGCGCCGAACATCTCCTCGTCCCGGCTGATCTGCGAGCCGACCACCGCATGGGGCGGCCGCGCATCCGGCTCATCAATTGAGTCCGGAATCGCCGTCATTCCGCCGCTCCCTCGACGGCTTCAGCACCGGCCGCGCTATCGTCATGGGACTGCAGGGCGAACAAGGCGGCGTAGCGCCCGTCCTGGGCCATCAACGCATCGTGGTTGCCGCGCTCGACCACGTGTCCGTCCTCGAGGAACAGGATTTCGCCGGCATGGCGTAGCGTGCCGAGCCGGTGCGACACGATAATCGTGGCGCAGCCGGCGATGGTTTTCCGCAACGCCTGGCGGATGCGAAGCTCGGTCCCGGCATCGATGGCGGCCGTCGAGTCGTCGAGCACCAGCGCCACCGGATCCAGCATCACGGTGCGTGCGATGGCGATGCGCTGCTTCTGCCCGCCGGACAGCGATACGCCGCGTTCGCCGACCAGGGTGCCGTAGCCCTCGGGCAGGGTCTCGATAAAGTCGCCGATCTGGGCCCGGGACGCCGCCCCGGCGATCTCCGCATCGTCCACCCAGGGGTCGCCATAGGCGATGTTGTTGTCCAGCGCCGAGGTGAACAGGAACGGATCCTGGGGCACCACGCGGACCGCACGGCGCAGCGACTCCAGGGTCACGTCCCGGATGTCCTGGCCGTCGATGGTAATGCGCCCGCCGCTGACGTCGTAATGGCGCGCCAGCAGATGGGCGATGGTCGATTTTCCACTGCCCGGCGGGCCGACGATGCCGAGCGCCTCGCCCCGGCGCAGCTCGAACGACACGTCGTGCAGCACCGGTGGCGCGCCTTCGCCGCCATAGCCGAACGAGACCCCTTCGAAACGCACCGTGCCTTCCGACACCGCCAGTGGCGCCGCGGCGTCGCGCTCGGCGATCTCGGGTTCGAGGTCGAGAACCGCGAACAGCCGCGCCCCGCAGGTCGAAGCGCGGGCGAAGGCGTTCACCACCATGCCGAGCTGACGTACCGGCTGCTGCAGGATGGTCATGAAGGCGAGGAACCCGGTCAGCTCACCGACCGTGATGGCGCCGTCCAGGACGCGCTGCCCGCCGACCCACAGCACCAGTCCCATGGCGACAAAATAGGCGAACGTCATGGTGCAGGTGGAGGCGACGCGCAACCGGATGCGCCGGTCCGACAACGCTAGCGCTTCGTCGGAGGCAAGGTCGTATTTTGTCAGCTCATGGCGTTCGGCGCCGAAGGCGCGCACCACGCGGATACCGGTGAGATTCTCATCCATGATGCGGCTGAGCACCGCCAGCCGGTCCTGCAGCAACAGCCACAGATGGCGCAGACGAAGCCGGATGGTCGCGGCGTTCCAGGCGACGAAGGGGACGAAGCTGAGGCTCAGCGCGCCCAGCACCGGATCGGCGGAGAGCAGCAGCCAGGCGCCGGCGAAGATCAGGATGGCGAGCAGCAGCACCCGCAACAAACCGGTATTGACGAACATGCGGACGCCTT
>JAZFSB010000279.1:0-3297 GCA_036445935.1 Alphaproteobacteria bacterium
GCCGACGATCTCTGTGCCTTTTTCGCCGAGGCGCACAATCTTGACGTGGTCGAGGCGCTGGAAGAGCGCCTCACCGTCGAGGACGCAACCCAACCTGAAATCGACGGCTCGCCGGTCGCCGGCAAGACCGTGGTATTCACCGGCTCGCTGGCCACCATGACCCGGGCCGAAGCCAAGGCCACGGCGGAAGCGCTAGGCGCCAAAGTATCCGGCTCGGTATCGAAAAAGACCGATTACGTGGTGATCGGCGCCGATCCGGGGTCCAAGGCAAAAAAAGCCGCCGAGCTTGGCGTCACCGTGCTGGAAGAGCAGGCCTGGCGGGATTTGATCGGGGATTAAATCGCCGCCGTCGCCTGAGCCAGCCATTCGGCGGTTTCGTTGTCGACCAGCGGGGTCAGCGTGTCGCGCACGCGGGCGTGGTAGGCATCGAGCCAGGCGCGCTCAGGCCCAGTCATCAGCTTAGTCTCCACCAGCGCGCGATCGATCGGGGCCAGGGTCAGCGCCTCGAAACACAGCATGTCGCGCTCGGCGCCGTCATCGGCGGGGGCGGCGCGCACCATTTCGAGATTTTCAATCCTGATGCCGTAGGCGCCGGTCTTATAATAGCCCGGTTCGTTGGAAACGATCATGCCCGGCCGGATCGGCGCTTCAGCCAGCCGCTTGGCGATGCGCTGCGGCCCTTCATGGACGCAGAGATAGCTGCCAACGCCATGCCCGGTACCGTGATCGAAATCGAGCCCGATCTGCCACAGCGCGTGGCGCGCCAGCGTATCAAGCTGACCGCCCCCAGTGCCGGCGGGAAAGCGCGCGCTGGCGATCGCGATATGTCCCTTGAGCACGCGGGTGAAGCGGTCGCGCATCTCGGCGCTGGGTTCGCCGATGGCGACCGTCCGGGTCACGTCGGTGGTGCCGTCGAGATATTGCGCGCCGGAATCCACCAGATAGAGCGTACCCGGCTCGAGCTTGCGGTTGGTCGCCGGCGTTGAGTGATAATGCACGATGGCGCCATTTGGCCCAGCGCCCGAGATGGTGTCGAAGGAAAGCCCGCGAAACAGCTCGCCGGCGGCGCGAAAGCCGAGCAGCCGCTCGGTGGCGGAAAGCTCGTCGATATTCCCCGACGGCGCCTCGCGCGCCAGCCAGGCGAGAAAACGCGTGAGCGCCGCGCCGTCGCGGATATGGGCATTGCGCGCGCCCTGCAGCTCTACCGTGTTTTTGCAGGCCTTGGGCAGCACGCAGGGATCAGCGCCGTCGACCAGGCGCGCGCCGGCGCCTTTCAGCCGGTTCGTAATCCACGCCGGCGTTCCACCAGGCGCTGCCTGCACGGCGACCCCAGCCGTGCCGAGCGCGTCCAGGGCGGCTTCCAAGGCCTCGGGCGCTTCCACCGTCACCGCATCGCCCAGATGACGCCGCGCGGCCTCGGTCAGCTTGCGCGGATCGATGAACAGCCGCACCGACGCATCAGCGCCGAGAATGGCAAAGCCCAGCGCCAACGGTGCGTTCGGCACATCGCCGCCGCGGATATTGAGCAGCCAGGCGATTGAATCGGGCGCGGACAGCACCGCCGCATCGGCCCCCGCATCACGCAGCGCCGCCGCTGTCTGGCTGCGCTTCTCCGCGCTGTCGCTTCCGGCATAGTCGAACGGATGCGGCACCACTGGCGCCAGCGGCGGCGCGGGCTGACCCGGCCACACCGCGTCAACCGGGTTCTCATCCAGCGCCACCATCAGGGCGCCGGACTTGGCGCAGGCTGTTTCCAGCCGGCGCACGCCATCGGCGGTATGAAGCCACGGGTCGAACCCGATACGCATTCCCTCGGTGGCATGTTCGGCCAGCCAGTCACCCGGCGGCTGCTCAGTCTGATGGCGCGGTTCGAACAAGCCGGTCTCGACCTGATCGCGCACCTGAAGCGTATAGCGCCCGTCAACAAAGACCGCCGCGCACTCGGGCAGCACCATGGCCATCCCGGCAGAGCCGGTAAAGCCGGTCAACCAAGCCAGACGACGCGCCCGGCCGGGTGGAAATTCCGACTGGTGCTCATCGGTCAGCGGCACCACGAAACCATCAACGCCGAGCTTTGCCAGCCGTTCCCTGAGCGCGCCCAGCCGGGCCGGCGGCGCGGGAGATACACCTAGCCCGTCATCGGCGGCGGCGCGCGTCTCGGCCAGTACGGCGCGCAACGCATCGCGGAGCGCAGGCGGCGGATCGTCGGCGACCAGGACCATCCAGCCATCGGGGTCCACCCCGCCCGGCGCGGCGGCAACCCCGCTCGCAAGCGCGCCTACCGCCTTGGCATCAAGCACGCTGCCCGCCGCCCGCAACAGCGCCGTCAGCCCGCTATCACCTTGTTCCAATCCATCGAACGCCGCCACCACGTCACCCCAGCCATGCATTTATTAAGAAAAATTAACCATATTATAAGGAAGCCATGCAATTACTGCATTCCTGGATTGCGACTTCATCGGGGTCTCATTGCTGAAACACACCCTATTTATAAAGCATTCGGAAGCGAAAAAGCATCCGACGGGGATTTTCCCGAAACATTTTACACATTGGAGTCGCAATTATGTCCAATCGCCTCGAAACCGCCGGCATCCTGCCGCTCGTCATGGAACCCATCCAGGCCATGAAACTGGGCCAGGCCATTAGTTCCAATCAACGCCAGATGGAACAGACCGTGGCGCTCGGTGAAGCCTTCATGGCGCTCTTCCGCAACATCGGCGCCCTGTTTTCGTGGACCGGCCGCTCGCTCGCCTACGCCCAGAAAATGCGCGTTCTGTCCGAAATGAGCGACCGCCAACTGAGCGACATCGGTGTCCAGCGCCACCAGATCGCCACGCTTTGCGCCCAGGACCGGCTTGGCGAGGTGCTCGACGAAGTCCGCTGAGCCAACCACGAAACGCTGTAGCGGTTTTGCCAAAGCAGGCCACACGCGCTAATTTCCAGCTGCAATAGATCCGTATCCATGCGGCAAGCGGGTCGCGGAAATAGGGTGACTGAAATGTGGCAAATCAAAAATCTGGCTTGGGCCGCGCTCTGCGTTGCCGCCCTCGCACCCTCGCCCGCGATGGCGCAGATTGCCGAGGGACAGGTGTTTGGTGACTGGAAGGCGCGGTGCGCGACCCCGCCGGGCGCGACGCGGCATAAATGCTCGATCCAGTTCCGGGTCTTCAACAAGGAACCACGGCGTCAGCTGTTGAACGTCACGATCGGGTTTTTCGGCAAGAACCGGGCGCCCGGCGCGCTGTTCGATGTCCCGATCGGGGTTTATCTGCCCGCCGGCCTTACACTCAGCGTTCC
>JAZFSB010000280.1:0-2469 GCA_036445935.1 Alphaproteobacteria bacterium
ATGATGCGCGCGCTGGCGCAGTTCGGCCTGGCCGACGCGTTCGGCGATTGCCGCTTGCCCGTCCTCGTGCTCAACGTGACCTATCCGCTGGTGCCGGACGAAATCGCGGCTTTCTGTGACGGCAAACAGGCGGTGCTGGTGGTCGAGGAAGGCCAGCCCGATTACATCGAACAGGCGGTCAACGCGCTGCTCAAGAAGGCTGATATCGCGACGCCGGTCCATGGCAAGGACGCACTCCCGATGGCCGGCGAATACACGTCCGAGGTCATGCTGCGCGGCTTGCGCGGGTTCCTTGAGGCGCACGCGCCGGACAGGCTGGATAATGGTCCTGAAATCGCCCGCGTCACCGGGCTACTCGACGGCGCGGCGGCGGCGAAGGCCGCGCTTGGCCCCGACCTGCCGTCACGCGCGCCGGGTTTCTGCGTCGGCTGCCCGGAACGCCCGGTGTTCAGCGCGCTGCGCATCATGCAGAAGGAGCTGGGCCAGACCCATATCAGCGCCGATATCGGCTGTCATACCTTCGCCACCCTGCCGCCCTTCAATATCGGCCACACCGTGATGGGGTACGGGCTGGGGCTCGCCAGCGCAGCCGGCATCGGGCCCAATTTCGACAAGCGCGTGATCAGCATCATGGGCGATGGCGGGTTCTGGCATAACGGGATTTCGTCCGGCGTTGTCGCGGCCCAGGCCAACGGCAACGATTCGGTGCTGGTGCTGCTGGAAAACGGCTACACGTCGGCCACCGGCTGGCAGCTTCTGCCATCCAGCCACGCACGGCGCGGCGGCGGCTACGGGCGGCCGGGCCGCATGAGCATCCAGAAGGCGATGAAGGGCCTCGGCGTCGGCTGGCTCAAGACCGTGCGCAGCTATTCGGTCGGCACCATGGTCAAGACGCTGCGCGACGCCATGACGACGGACGAGAACGGGCTCAAGGTCATTATCGCCGACGGCGAATGCCAGTTGGCTCGCCAGCGCCGGGTGCGGACCGAGGTCGCCGGGCGTCTGGCGGCGGGAGCGCGCGACGTGCGCACGCGGTTCGGCGTCGATGACGATGTCTGCACCGGCGATCATAGCTGCATCCGCCTGTCCGGCTGCCCCAGCCTGACCATCAAGCCGTCGCCCGATCCGCTGCGGCGCGATCCGGTGGCGCATGTCAATAATGACTGCGTCGGCTGCGGCGTGTGTGGAGAAGTCGCCCATGCCGCCGTGCTGTGTCCGTCCTTCCACGAAGTCCGCATCGTGCGCAACCCGCGCTGGCATGATCGCGCGCTGGCCTGGTGGCGCACGACCGTGATCGGCTGGTTGGGCGCCCCGGCATGAGTGACGCTTTGCGCCCGATCACCATCATGCTGGCCTCGATCGGCGGCGAGGGTGGCGGGGTGATGGCCGACTGGCTGGTCCGCGCGGCCACAAAGGCCGGCTATCCGGTGCAGAGCACCTCGATCCCCGGCGTCGCCCAGCGCACCGGGGCGACCGTCTATTACGTCGAGCTGTTCCCCGAGAAGCTGGCGAGTTTGGGGGACAGGCGCCCGGTGCTGTCGGTCTATCCCGGCATCGGCGATGTCGATGTGATGGTGGCCAGCGAATTCGCGGAAGCCGCGCGCGCCGTCGCCAATGGCTTCCTCACCGCCGCGCGCACGCTGCTGATCGCCTCGACCCATCGGGTCTATTCGACCGGCGAGCGCACCGCCCCGGGCGACGGACGCTTTGACGACGACAAATTGCGCGAAGCCGCGCGCGACCATACCAGGCGCGCGCTGCTCGACGATCTCAGGGCGCTGGCTGCGCGCGAGGGGGTAAGCCTGAACGCGGTGCTGCTGGGCGCGCTGGCGGCGTCGGGCGCACTGCCGGTGCCGCGTGCCGATTTCCAGGCCGCGATCAATGATGCCGCTATCGCTACCGAGGCCAATCTGAAGGGCTTTGATGTCGGCTTCGGTCATGTTTTTCCGGACGCGCCCCCGGCCCCGCCCGATGAGACCTTGCAAAAGCGCCCGGCGCCGATATCCGCGGCGGCGCTGGGGCTGCGCATCGAGGCCGATTTCCCGACGCCCGCGCGCGACATTCTGGGCGAGGGCGCGCGGCGGCTTACCCATTACCAGGATGCTGGCTACGCCGCGCTTTATCTCGACCGCATGGGCGAGGTCTGGCGGGCGGAAAGTGCCGCTGGCGGCGACGGCGCGCTGACCCTGGAAGTCGCGCGCCATCTGGCCGTTCGCATGTCCTACGAGGACGTGATTCGCGTCGCCCAGCTCAAATCGGCCCCCGACCGCATCCGGCGTATCCGCGCGGAGGTCAAGGCGGCCCCCGGCGAGCCGGTAATCGTGCTGGATTATTTCAAGCCCGGCATCGACGAGTTGGCCGCCATCCTGCCGCCGTTCCTGGCGCGGCCCCTGATCGCGCTGTCGGAGCGCCGCGGCTGGCGCGGCCGCGCGTATATCGGGCTGCGCAACAATTCAAGCTCGATCACCG
>JAZFSB010000281.1:0-6161 GCA_036445935.1 Alphaproteobacteria bacterium
GTTCCACGTCACCGGCACTATCGGCGTGTTCGGCGCGGCGGCGGCCTTCGCCCACCTGATGGAGTTCTACGCGGAGACCACGTCCCATACGCTGGCGCTGGCGGCCAGCCGGTCGGCTGGGCTGCGCGCCAATTTCGGGTTCATGGCCGAACAGGCCCATACCGGCCAGGCCGCCGAAGCTGGTTTGCTGTCCGCCCTGCTGGCGGGCGAGGGAATGACCGGCGCGCCGGCGATACTGGAAGCGCCTGTCGGCTGGTTCCAGGCCGCCGGCGGCGGCGTCGAACCTGATGCGATCCACACACGCCTCGGCGCGCCCTGGGTGTGCGACGATCCGGGCATGTCGATCAAGCCATGGCCCAACGGCGCGCTGACCCACCCGGCCATGACGCTGCTGAGCGAATGGATCGCGGCACACGGCATCGCGGCGGGAGATGTCGCCCACATCACGGTGCGGACCAATGCGCGGATCAAAGCCACGCTGATCCACAACCGGCCCTCGGACACCATGCAGGCGCGCTTTTCGATGCCATTTTGCCTGGCCGCCTTGCTGATAGAGGGGAATGCGGGACTGGCCGAATTTACCGATGAAACCGTGGCGCGGGCGGACATCCGCGCCATGATGGAGCGCGTCGATTATGCCGCTTTCGAAGAACCCCGCGCCGATTTCACCAACGTCACCACGCTGATGACGCTCAACCTTACCGACGGCACGACGCATGAGGGACGCGCCGATTACGCCCGTGGTTCCAATCGCGCGCCAATGTCGTGGAATGACATCACCGAAAAATTCACCGGCTGCCTCACCGCCGTCGACTGGCCCGAAGACAAGGCGACGGCGGCGGTCAAGGCAATGGCCGATCTGGAATCTCTCGACAATTTAAACGCGCTGGTAGCCCCGCTAACGACAGGTCAGTAGGTCAGGACTATGTCGAAGGCGACCTTCCAGTTGATGATGTCCTCGCGATCGGTAATGGGCGCCTCATAGCCGATTCCAAACTGCACGTGCTCATTGAGCCGATAGCGCGCGCCGCCGGCGAGCGTCACCACTGTGCCGGCATCCGTAGTGCCGAAATTCACCAGATCGAACCCGGCGAAATCACCCACCGTCCTTGTACCGTCACTGACGTTCGTAAAGCCATTGAGTTCGAGGATGGGGAAAAAACCGGGTAACAGCTCGTAGTCCGCGTGCAGGGAATAATGGATCATGGAATTGTCGTGATCGCCGTCGATCGCATGATTATAGCCAAAACTTCCCTGAAGCCCGAATTTGTCCCACGCCTTGGCCCCAGTCACGAAGAAATCAATAAATCCGTCACCGCCTTCCTGCAGATCGATGCCGGCGGTCTGGACGCCGCCGGTCGGCGGTTCATATTCGACGCCAACGGTAAGGATGGCTTGCTCCTTGGGCTTTGACACCACCGCGTATTTAAAGCCCAGGGAAATGTTGGCGAAGCCGTTGTCGTCCGGCAACACGGCGTCGAAGTCGGCGACGACGTAGCCATCCTTGCTGGCGATGAAGCCAAGCCGATCGGTCAGCGCAACGCGCACCTCGACGGCTGTCACGTCAATGGTTCCGCCGGTCGTCAGAAACTGGCTCGGCAGGTCATAATGCAAATGGAGCGGCCGCGCTTCGGTCGTGATGTAAGGCGTTTCGTTGAACAGCGGATTAACAAGGGGCGGCACGTAGCGCTTGTGTCCACCGGCTTCGCCGAGCGAGCCCTTGAAGTCGAATTTAAATCCTTCCGCGTTTGCGGATTGCGGCATGGCCGCGCCAATGGCGAGGGCAAAAATCGCCACCGAAAACCAAACACGGCCGAGTGGTTGGATGCTGAGTTGAACCATTAATTTCATCTCCTCCCGGATTATTCCCCGACGATCGGGGTGCGGTGCGGAATTTATTCTAGACAAAAAATCCGGACAAACAATAGGGTTTTTAAATTTGGGGCGCCCCGGATTTCCCACACCGGGATTATGGATTAGAATGACGTACCCCAACCCGGACGGCAGGAGACAACTATGCCCAACCCCAAGATTTTCGTATTCGCCCCCGCCGATCAGAGCGCTGATTCGCATGAGCGGATGGAAAAATTCGGCTGCGAGCTGACCATCGGCAAGGCTGGCTGGCACACGCCGCAGGGCGACAACGAAGCCGACATGATCGCCATCTCCAAGGATTGCGATGCGCTGATGGGCACCTCGATCCGGTCCAGCCCGATCACCCGAAACATCATGGCTGCCAATCCCGACCTTCGCATCGTCGCCAAATGCACCGTCGGCACGGATGATATCGATGTCGCCGCGGCGACCGAAATGGGCATCCTGGTGTGCCATGCGCCGACCGAATCCAACTGTTACGGCGTCGCGGAGGGCACGGTGGCGATGATGCTGGCGCGCATGAAGCAAACCGTGGCGCGCGACCGCACCGTGAAGGGCGGGGAATGGCGCGACCCTAGCCTGATGGGCCGTTATCTCGGAAAGCGCGAGACTGACGATTACCCCGGACTTACCCTCGGCATCATCGGGCTGGGGCGCATCGGCAGCCGGGTGTGCGAGCTGATGGCGCCGTGGCGCATGCGGATCATCGCTTGCGATCCCTATGTGCCGGACGAGAAATTCATCCGCTTCGGCGCCGAAAAGGTCGATCTCGACACGCTGCTGGCCGAATCCGACATCGTCTCCATGCATTGCGTCGCGACGCCGGAAACCCGCGAACTGATGAATGCCGGAAAATTCGCCAAGATGAAACCTGATGCGGTCTTCATCAACACGTCGCGCGGCGCCAATGTGGACGAGACCGCGCTGGCCGAGGCGCTGGACAAGGACGTGATCGCGGGCGCCGCGATCGACGCCTTCCAGGACGAGCCCATCTCGACGGACTCGCCGCTGCGCGGCCTTGGCGACAAGATTACGCTTTCGGCGCACATGGTGTCGTCCAACGTGGGTTCGGGTATTGGCCCCGGCTACCGCTGGGCGACCCAGGCGGTGCTCAAGGCGCTCAGCGGCGAGGTGCCGAACAACGTGTTCAACCCCGAAGTCATCGAGCGTTGGAAGGAACGGTTCGAGGGCAAGAAGGCGCTGACCGTCAATGAGCCTGTTGTCGACCATCCTGGCTACGGCCCGCCGATATGGAAAGTGTGAGCGTCCGCCTAAGCGGATACCCGGCATTACGCGTTGCGCGCGCAGGGACGAGTAACAGACCGGCGATAATGACCGGAGGGGGCCGCTATTCCTTCTTGGCTTTTTTGCGCGCCACCCGGACCAGATAGAGCGCCAGCCAAATCGGCAGGACCACGACGGCGCCGATCAGGATGTATTCCAGCGCCCAGCGCAGAAATCTTAGAATCAGGCGATAAATTTCTATCACCGTGCTGCCCAGATTTTCCAGCAACCGCTGAGGGGTAATGTCGAAGAACGCCAGCACCATGCCAACCAGCAGTGAAATGACGGCTAGCTTCACCACCGTGGAAAAGGTGCTTTTTTGCATTTTGCGGGCTCCGTTATGGGTGGGCGCGGCGATAATTGTAGCGGCTCACGGTGGCTGTAAGAAGGCGGGTTAACTGCTATATGAACATCCGCCTGAGCAAATTCATTGGATACGACACGACATGACCAAGCAAGACCACGGTGACGTGGCACCTACGCCAGCCGCCCTCTCCCGCCGCCAGCGGGTCGAGGGTGCGCTTTTTCTCGCCGGGTTTGCGCTTTGCATCCCGGTGGCGAACTGGATGCTCGGCAATGCCGGCACCATCTGCCCGCCCAACGGACCGTGCCTGATCCCGGTCGCTCCCGGGCTGATGGCGCCTAGCGGCGTGCTGATGGTGGGGCTGGCGCTGGTACTGCGCGACATGGTGCAACGCCGGCTCGGCGCGGGCTGGGCTGTCGGTGCGATCATCGCCGGCGCGGCACTGTCGGCAGGCCTTGCCCCGGCGGCGCTGGTGACAGCGTCCGCAGTCGCGTTCCTGCTGTCGGAATTCGCCGATTTCGCCGTCTATACGCCCCTGCAGCGCCGCCGTCTGGTACTCGCCGTGTTCGCAAGCTCGGTCGTCGGGCTGGTGATCGACAGCATCGTGTTCCTGTATCTTGCCTTTGGCAGCCTTGATTTTCTGCTCGGCCAGATCGTCGGCAAATCATGGATGGTCATGCTCGCGCTACCCGCCGTGATGTGGCTGCGCGCGCGCGATGCCCGCATCGGCCTCACGCCCGCTTAACAGTACGCTCAAACCGGTTTCAGGTGCGCGCCTCGGCGCTGGTACAGCTCCTCGTCGGCATAGCCCATGGTTTCCGGCCTGCCGCGCCCCAGCATGACCTGGAACCAGACCGGCTGCAGGCTGGTGTTGTCATAGCCGTGAATGACGCCGGGTGGGCAGGCGATGCACTCCCATTTACCGAGCCGCGTGGTCAGCCGCCTTCCATCCTCGTCCTCGACGAAAACATCAAGCAGCCCATCGAGGACGAAGAAGGTCTCCTCGACTTCATGGGTATGCGGCGCGTTGCCCTGGCCGGGCTCGACAAACATGATGCTGAGCGTATGAGCCCGCGCCGGAATGGCATTGGCATCATCATGCTTGCCCGACCCGCCGGCGCCGATGAAGCGGTGCTGGGCACGCTTCCAGCCTTCGATTTTGGCGTCCTCGAAGGCTTCCCAGTCGGCAACGCGGTCGCGGAAGCGGGCAACATGGCGCTCAAGGATATCTTCCAGCGAAACGCCTTCCAGCTCGGGTGGGCGGGGGTGTCGGGCAACGCTCATCTCGGTTTCTCCTCTTCACATGCACCTGTCTAACCGAAGCACGCCGCCCGGTCAGCGTCAATCCGTCAGGGGTGCGGCGCATTGGCGCGGGAATCTGGGCTTGACGCCGCCGCGCCAATCGATAGGTATTCCACCGACAAACAACAAACGGGACATTTAAGACAATGAACGAGCAAGACCGGGTTTTGATCGCGGGTGGCGGACCGGTCGGCAGCATTGCCGGCTACTATCTCGCGCGCCACGGCGTACCGGTAACGGTGTTCGAGACGCTGGGCGGGGTCCCGGTCGACCATCGCGCCTCAACCGTCCATCCATCTACTCTGGACATGCTCGCCGAACTCGACATGACAGAACGGCTGATCAGCATGGGGCTGTTATCGCCGGTCTTCCAGTTCCGCGACCGGTACGAGGATCGCATCGTCGCCGATTTCGACTATTCGGTGATCGCAGACGAGACCGACCATCCCTTCGCGGTACAGGTTGAACAGCACAAGGTCGTCGGCGTTGCCCGCGACATGGCGAACAAACTACCGGACTTCACCCTGCTCAGCCCCTACACCGTGACCGATGTCAGCCAGACCGACGATGCGGTGGAGATCACGGTCACCAACCCGGACGGCGAGACCGAGCGCCACCGGGGCCGTTTCCTGATCGCCGCCGATGGCGGGCGCAGCGAAATCCGCAAGGCGCTCGGCATCGACTTCCCCGGCTTCACCTGGAACGACCGTTTTATCATCGCCACCACGTCGTTTGATTTCGGCACGCCGGATACCGGTGCGTTCCATTACCGCGCCTATGTCGCCCACCCGACCCAGTGGTGCGCGCTGATCAAGGTGGCGGGCGACGACATGAAGGGGCTGTGGCGCGTCCTGCTGCCGGCGCTGGGCGACGAACCCGACGAGGTCGTCACCAGCGAGGCCTGGGTGCAGGAAAAATTCACCGAATGCCTGCCCTACGCCCCGCCTTACGAAATAATCCATCGCAACTTCTATCCCGTGCACCAGCGCGTGGCCGAGAGCTTCCACCAGGGGCGCGTCGTGCTGGCCGGCGATGCCGCGCATGTCAACAACCCGCTGGGCGGCATGGGCATGAATGGCGGCATCCATGACGGGCTCAACATCGCCGAGAAGCTGGTGCGCATCTGGCGCGGCGAAGGAGACCCGGATTTGCTGGCGCAATACGACCGTCAGCGTCGGCCGATGGCCAAGAAATACGTCCAGGCGCAGTCCATCCAGAACAAGGAGTTGTTGCAGGAAAAGGACATGACCGAACGGCGCCGCCGGCTCGACGCACTGGCCCGCGTCGCCGGCGACACCGAGGCCTGCCGCGACTATCTGCTCAAGTCATCGCTGATCTCGATGGCGCGCGAAGCCAACAGCGTGAAATAAAGTATCGGCGCACGAAAGGAATAAGA
>JAZFSB010000282.1:0-7637 GCA_036445935.1 Alphaproteobacteria bacterium
CGGTGTTGACTGAACCGGTTAGTTCGCCGACGCGCGCGACGGTGCGCCTGATGATCTATTTTCTGGGAACGCTGTTCTTGATCCCGTTTCAGGCCGTTCTGGTAGCGCTGCGGCTCAACTATGCCCAGCGTTTTCCCTGTGTCTATCACCGCTATTGCTGCCGCGTCTTTGGTTTCGATGTCCAGCAGCGGGGGACGATTTCGACCGCGAGCCCGGTTCTGTTCGTGTCCAATCACACCTCCTACATCGACATCCCGGTGCTGGGCTCGCTGGTCGACGCTTCGTTCATTGCCAAGGCCGAGATCTCCGACTGGCCCTTCTTCGGCTGGTTGGCCCGGTTGCAACGCACTGTTTTCGTTGACCGGCGGGGCCGCAAGGTCGCCGATCAGCGCGACGAGATCACCGCCCGGCTTGTGACCGGCGATAGCCTGGTGCTGTTTCCCGAAGGCACCAGCGGCGATGGCCGCGAGCTACTGCCGTTCAAGAGTGCGCTGTTCGCCGTTGCCGAGACCGGTGGGGATGCGCCACCGCTGACCATCCAGCCGGTATCGATTACCTATACCCGGCTCGACGGCCTGCCGCTGGGCCGGGCGCTGCGGCCCTACCTGTCCTGGTTCGGCGACATGACATTGATGCCTCATCTGTTCGCGATGCTTGGGTTGGGCAGAGTGACCGCGGCGGTCACTTTCCACCCGGTGCTGGACCCGGCCGCCTACCCGTCGCGCAAGGCATTGGCCGAAGCCTGCCGCCACATTGTTGGCGCCGGGGTGGAACAGGCGCGCGGCGCAGGCAAGTCAGACAAGGCGGAAACGGTGGCGACTTCTTGACTAATGGTCGGTCGGTGGTACCTTTCAGATGATTCCGGTGGCGCCTTGACGGTTCCCCGGCAAACAGGCGCGCGGCGCCGAAATTGCGAAACGAGCCCAGTTGGCAAAAAAGGTTTTTATCAAAAGCTACGGCTGCCAGATGAACGTCTACGACTCCGCGCGCATGGCGGATGTTCTGGCGCCAGTCGGCTATGAGCCAACCGGGCAGGCCGACGATGCCGACCTGATCATTCTCAATACCTGCCATATCCGCGAGAAGGCGGCCGAGAAAGTCTATTCCGAACTGGGCCGGTTGCGCGCGCAGAAGGATAGCCGGGGCGCCATGATCGCGGTGGCGGGCTGTGTCGCCCAGGCCGAGGGTGAAGAAATCCTGCGCCGCGCGCCGCAGGTCGATCTGGTGGTCGGGCCCCAGACCTACCACCGCCTGCCCGAACTGATCGACCGCGCGCACGCCGGCAAAGTGATCGATACCGAATTTCCCGCCGAGTCCAAGTTCGATCATCTGCCTGATCCGCGGGGCACGGGCCCGGCGGCATTCCTGACAGTGCAGGAAGGCTGCGATAAATTCTGCGCCTTTTGCGTCGTGCCCTATACCAGGGGCACCGAGGTTTCACGCCCCGCCGCGGATGTCATTGCCGAGGCGCGGCGGCTCGCCGAGGGGGGCGTGCGCGAAATCACCCTGCTGGGCCAGAACGTCAACGCCTATCACGGCGCCGACGGTGGGCTGGCTGGGCTGATCCGCACGATCGCGGGGATCGATGGCATCGACCGCGTTCGCTACACCACATCGCATCCGCGAGACATGGACGAAGCGCTGATTGCCGCCCATGGTGAAATCCCCGAGCTGATGCCTTTCCTGCATCTGCCGGTCCAGTCCGGCTCGGATAGCGTGCTGGCGGCGATGAACAGGGGGCATGACGCGGACGCCTACGTGCGACTGGTCGAACGCCTGCGCGCGGCGCGGCCAGACATCGCCCTGTCGTCGGATTTCATCGTCGGCCATCCGGGCGAAAGCGATGCCGATTTCGAGGCGACGCTAACGCTGATCCGCGCGGTTGGTTATGCTCAGGCCTATTCCTTTAAATACAGCGCGCGCCCCGGCACCCCTGCCGCCGGCCGATCCGATCCGGTGGCCGAGCCGGTCAAGGCCGCGCGCCTTGCCCGGCTGCAGGATCTGGTGAACGACCAGCAGCATGTCTTCAACCGGCGGGCGGTCGGCGCATTGACGCCGGTACTGTTCGAACGGTCCGGGCGGCGCGATGCCCAGGCGGCGGGCTGCAGCCCCTTCATGCAGGCGGTTCATGTCGATTGCGCCGATGCCGCGCAGGCGCAAGCGTTGATCGGCGAGATCGTGCCAGTGCACGTTACCACGGCGCACGCGAACTCGCTCGGCGGTCGGCTGGACGCATTGGTGGGCGCAACATGACCGAAACCGTCGCCGAACCCGTGGTGTTGCGCTTTTCCGACAACCGATTGTTGCCGACGCTGTTCGGTGAACACGACCAGAATCTCGCCCGGATGGAAAGCACGCTCGATGTGCGCCTTTCGTCCCGCGGCAATCGGATTTCGGTTGCGGGACAGGAGGGCGCGATCGATATCGCCTGCACCGCGCTGAACGCGCTTTACAACCGGCTCGAACGCGGCCTGCCGGTTGATGCCGCCGAGGTAGATGCGGCGATGCGGCTGGCCAGCGCCGGCGAAACCGGCCGCGAGGCGGACGGCGGCGAGCTGGTGATCCACACGCCCAAGCGCCACATCACGCCACGCTCGGCCGGTCAGGCCGATTACATGCGGGCGCTGAGCGAGGGCGAGCTGGTCTTCGGGCTGGGGCCGGCGGGAACCGGCAAGACCTATCTGGCGGTCGCCACCGCGGTCGCGCGGCTGATGAGCGGCCGGATCGAGCGCATCATCCTGTCGCGGCCGGCGGTCGAGGCGGGCGAACGGCTCGGTTTCCTGCCAGGTGATCTGCGCGAGAAAATAGACCCCTATCTGGCCCCGCTCTACGACGCGCTGTACGACATGATGCCGGCGGATCAGGTGGTGAACCGGCTGAATTCAGGCGAAATCGAGGTCGCGCCGCTCGCCTTCATGCGTGGCCGCACCCTGTCGCACGCCTTCGTCATTCTTGACGAGGCGCAGAACGCGACCCGGATCCAGATGAAGATGTTCCTGACCAGGCTGGGCGAGGGATCCGCCATGGCGATCACCGGCGATCCGAGCCAGATCGACCTGGGGCCGGGCATGACCCCCGGGCTGGTGCACGCGGTCGATATGCTGGAAGGAATTCCCAAGTCGCGGGTGGTGCGGTTCACAGACCGTGACGTGGTGCGTCATTCGCTGGTGAGCCATATCGTCCAGGCCTACGATGCCGATGACCGCAAGCGCGCCGCCGAGCGGGCAGATGAGAAAAAGCCATGAACGCCGCCACGACGGCCGGGCTCCATATCATCGTGGAACAGCGGGACGCCGCGTGGCGCGACGCGGTGCCCCGCGCCGAGGCTATCTGCCGCCGGGCCGCCATGGAAAGCTTGCGCGAAGCGAATGCCGACTTGCCGGATGGCGAGGTTAGTATTGTGTTGGGAGACGATGCGCTGCTCAGGGAGCTCAACCGCGACTGGCGCTCAATCGACGCGCCGACCAACGTGCTCGCCTTTCCTTGCGACGGGCCGGGCCCCACCGAAACCGGACCCGTGCTGCTGGGGGATGTCGTGATTTCGTATCAGACGGCGGCAATGGAGGCGGCACGCGACGGCAAGACGATCGCCGATCATCTGGTTCATCTGGTGGTGCACGGGATTCTTCATCTATTGGCCTACGATCACCAAACCGATGCCGAGGCCAGAGTGATGGAGGTGCTGGAGACACGAATCCTCGGCACCCTGCATATCGCCGACCCCTACAAGGATGAACCCGCCGGACCGGAATGATGAAAGACGATCCCGACAATCCCGAGAAAATTCCCGCCAACGATCCGTCGCTGTCGCGGAGCACGCGGAAATGGTTGGGCCGTCTGTTCTCGCCGCGCCCCGGCGGCGATCTGCGCGACACCATCGAAGAGCTGATTGAGCAGGAGGGGACGGGCGCGCCGCCAGGCCCGGGCGCGGGTGACGAAATTACCCTGATGCGCAACATTCTCAACCTGCATGGCCTGACCGTCTACGATGTGATGGTGCCGCGTGTCGATATCATCGCGGTCGATGCCGAGACCTCGCTCGCTAATCTGGTCCGGCTCATGAGCGACGAGGCGCATTCACGCATCCCGGTCTATCGCGCGACGCTGGACGATATCGCCGGCGTGGTGCACATCAAGGACGTACTGGCCTGCTGGAGCCGCGATGACGCAACCACACTGGGCCAAATTCTGCGCCCGGTGCTGTTTGTTGCCCCATCGATGCCGATTCTCGAGCTGCTGTTGCAGATGCGGGTCAGCCGCAAGCATTTGGCGCTGGTCGTCGATGAGTTCGGCGGTATCGACGGTCTGGTGACGATCGAGGATCTGGTCGAGGAGATCGTTGGCGAGATCGAGGACGAACACGACGAAGACGAGACGCCCAGCCTGGTGCCGCGCGCCGAGGGCGGATTCGATGCCGACGCCCGGGTGTCGATCAAGGATTTCGAGGAAGAGGCCGGCGCCATCCTGACATCCGCCGAGCGCGACGAGGATATCGACACGCTGGGCGGGCTGGTGTTTTTCCTGGCCGGCCGGGTGCCGTCGCGCGGCGAAGTAATCCGCCACGGCTCGGGCGTGGATTTCGAAGTGGTCGATGCCGACCCGCGTCGCGTCCGGCGTTTGCGCATCCTGAACGTTCCAAGCGAACCTGGGGCCGAGGACGGGAAATGATCGCGCCCGGGCGTCTCGCCGCCCGGATTGGTGCGCTTTCGGGTTGGCGGCGCTGGGCGCTGGCAGCAATGTTGGGGATGCTGGCGGCGGCGGCCCTTCCGCCGGTTCATGCCGTGATCGCGCTGGTGGTTGCCGTGCCACCCCTGATCTGGCTAATTGACGGCGCGCCGGGCCCGCGCCGCGCCTTTGCCGACGGCTGGTGGTTCGGGCTCGGTTATTTCATCGCCGGGCTGTACTGGATTTCCTATTCGCTGCTGGTTGATGGCGACCGGTTCGCCTGGATGATTCCCTTCGCGGTGTTCGGCATACCGGCCGCACTCGCCATCTATATCGGGTTTGTCGCGGTCGTGACCTGGTACGCGCCGCCGGGCTGGACACGTATCGTCGCCTTCGCCGCCGCCTGGACGATGGCTGAGTGGCTGCGCGGGGTGCTGTTCACCGGCTTTCCCTGGAACCTGCTCGGCACCGTTTGGACCCTGGCGGATGCGCCACTGCAATTCGCCGCCATCGGTGGGGTGCTGGGCTTGGGTCTGGTTACCGCCTTCGTGGCCGCGGCGCCCGCCGCGCTATGCCTGCCCGGTCGGTCGCGCTGGGGCGTGCCGGCGCTGGCGGCGGCGGTCTTGGCCGCACTTTGGGGCGGTGGCGCGGCGCGGCTCGCCGTTGCTGATAGTGGCACGGTACCTGGCGTTATGCTGCGCCTGGTGCAGCCGAACATCGCCCAGCGGCTCAAATGGCGGCGCGAGCTGAGGGACAGCCACTTGGCCCGCTACGTGGCGCTGTCGCGCCAGCCCGGCGCTCGGGCCATCACCCATCTGATCTGGCCGGAAAGCGCCGTGCCGTTCCTGGTCTCCGAGGACGACGCGCGGCGCCGGATCATGGCCGCGACCATCCCGCCTGGCGGCGTGCTGCTAACCGGCGCGTTACGTCGCGGCAGGGATCCCGACGGCACGGTTCGACTATGGAACAGCCTGCACGTCATTGACCCTGGCGCGCGGATTCTGGCGACCTACGACAAGGTGCATCTGGTGCCTTTCGGCGAATACGTACCACTGCGCGGCATCCTTGATGTCGCGAAGGTGACGGCGGGACGGACCGATTTTTCCGCTGGGCCGGGTGCGCGGCTGATCACCCCGCCCGGTCTGCCGCCCGTGCGCCCACTGATCTGCTACGAGGCTATATTTTCGGGTGAGACGGTTGGCCCTGGCGCGCGGCCGGGCTGGCTGCTGAACGTGACCAACGACGCCTGGTTCGGGATTAGTTCGGGTCCTTACCAACATTTCGCCGCCGCCCGGCTCCGCGCGGTCGAGCACGGACTGCCCCTGGTGCGCGTCGCGAATACCGGTATTTCCGGCATCGTCGACGGGTATGGTCGAGTGCAAGCGAAGCTCGGGCTGGATCGTGCCGGCGTTATCGATGCGCCCCTTCCCGATTCCCTTTTCACGAGTACCGTCTATGCTGATGTAGGAGATGACCTACCGGTGGGTTGTGCAATATTTTTGCTTGGATTGGCTTTTTTTTGGAAAGTCATAAAGAAAATCAGATATTTTGCTTGAAACAACGTTATTTTTAACCAATGTTAAGCTGATATGTTGAACGCCGTATATTTCAATCAGAATGTACTATAAAAATTGGGGTTATTTGGTTTGCGGACCCGCGCATGCAGTTTTGTGAACGAAATACACACTCCTTAGGAAATCGGCATTGAGGGTTTTGGCGCTTGTAAAGTTGCCAGGTTGCGGCGTGGCATTTCTCAGAATACAAACAGCGAAGGACAGACCAGAATGATTGATACCCGTAAGCCGGTTCGCCGGGGCCGCCGCGCTCGCCGGGATGGACCGCATCCGGTCGATGTTCACGTCGGCAGTCGCGTGCGCATGCGCCGGACCCTGCTCGGCCTGAGTCAGGAAAAGCTCGGCGAAGCACTGGGGCTTACATTTCAGCAGGTTCAGAAATACGAACGCGGCGCCAACCGCGTTGGTTCCAGCCGGCTGTTCGAAATCAGCCGAATTCTCGATGTGCCGGTATCGTTCTTCTTCGAGGACATGACGCCCGAGACGGCATCGGCGACGTCGTTCGCTCAACCGGGCCAGGGGCTGGCCGAAGAACAGGCCGAACTTGAACGCGATCCGTTGGCCAAGCGCGAGACACTGGAACTGGTGCGCGCCTATTACCGGATCGCCGATCCGCGCGTGCGCAAGCGCGTGTTCGAATTGACCAAGGCGCTGGGCGCTAGTACCGCCACCGCCGAGGACTAACCCCCAAGCCGATAGCCGACAGCGCTGCATCGACCCTTGACGGAAAGGGTCTTTTGCACCACAAACCCGCGAAGATTTCAGTCGCCATGACGGCTGGGACGTGTGGTGTTATGGGCTGCGGACAGCGTTGCGTGTTGCAGCCTGAATTTTCCAAGGAGATTCTAACGTGCCCAAGGGTAACTACCTTTTTACCAGCGAATCCGTATCCGAAGGTCATCCGGACAAAGTCAGCGATCGCATTTCCGACGCGGTGCTGGACGCCTATCTGACCGCGGACCCCTTGTCGCGTGTTGCTTGCGAAACGCTCTGCACCACCAACCGGGTGGTGCTGGCGGGTGAAACCCGCGGCCCTGATTCCGTCACCTTCGATCATCTGGAGCAGACGGTGCGGCAGTGCATCAAGGAGATCGGCTACGAGCAGGACGGTTTTCACTGGAAGAACGCCAAAGTGCAGATCTATCTGCACAACCAGTCGACGGACATCGCCCAAGGTGTCGATTCCAGCGGCAACAAGGACGAGGGCGCGGGCGATCAGGGCATCATGTTCGGCTATGCCTGCACCGAGACCGACGTGCTGATGCCGGCGGCGATCCATTATTCCCACGCCATTCTGCGCTCGCTGGCCGATGCGCGGCATTCCGGCGCGGAACCTGGCCTCGGCCCGGATTCCAAGAGCCAGGTCACGCTGCAATACGAAAATGGCAGGCCGGTGCG
>JAZFSB010000283.1:0-2018 GCA_036445935.1 Alphaproteobacteria bacterium
GATTTGAGGCGATGATATTAACCAGTGCCGAACCAACGACGGCGGCGTCGGCGATCGAAGCAACCTCGGCCGCCTGTTTAGGCGTCTTGATGCCGAAACCCACCGCAATAGGCAAATCGGTGTGTAATTTCAATCGCTTACAGGCGACAACGATATCGCTGGCAGCGGCCGAAGCGGTGCCGGTGATGCCGGTGATGGAAACATAATAGACGAACCCGCTGGCCCGTTCCATGACCCTGGGCAGACGCCCGTCGTCGGTTGTCGGCGCGGTCAGGAAAATGAAGTTGATTCCCGCTTCCAGGGCCGGGACGCACAATTCGTTTTCTTCCTCGGGCGGCAGATCGACGACGATCAGACCATCGACGCCGGCTTCCCTGGCGTCGGCGAGGAATTTATCTGTACCGTAAACATAAATGGGATTGTAATAGCCCATCAGGATGATCGGCGTTTCATTGTCGTCCTGGCGAAAGTCGCTGACCATTTGCAAGGTCTTGACCATGGTCTGACCGGCCTTCAGCGCCCGGCCCGAGGCCTGCTGAATGGCCGGCCCGTCGGCCATCGGGTCGCTGAACGGCATGCCCAGTTCGATCAGATCGGCACCAGCCGCCGGAAATCCTTTTAGCATCTCAAGCGAGGTCTGGTAATCGGGATCGCCGGCGGTCGAGAAAGTGATCAGTCCGCCGCGGCCGTCCCGGGCCAGTTTGGCGAAACGCCGGGCGATGCGGGTTTCCACGGCAGCGCCCATCATTCGACCCCGAACGTCATACCGGTGGCATTGGCCACCGTGTTCAGGTCCTTGTCGCCGCGGCCGCTCATATTCATGACGATGACGTGTTCGGGCGGATAGTCGGCGGCGATTTTGATCACCTGGGCGATGGCGTGGGCCGATTCCAGGGCCGGGATGATGCCTTCCAGGCGGGTGCACAGGTGGAACGCCTCGACCGCTTCGTCGTCGGTGGCGGAGACGCATTCGACCCGGTCCGCGTCGCGCAGCCAGGCGTGCTCGGGACCGATGCCGGGATAGTCGAGACCGGCGGAAATGGAATGGGCCTCGTTGATCTGCCCGTCTGCGTCCTGGAGAAGGTAGGTACGGTTGCCGTGCAGCACGCCGGGCGCCCCGGCGCTGAGCGATGCCGCGTGTTTCCCCGTCTCGATGCCCTCGCCCGCCGCTTCCACGGCGATCATGCGCACGGACGCGTCGTCGAGGAACGGGTAGAACAGCCCGAGCGCATTGGAGCCGCCGCCGATGCAGGCGACCAGGGTGTCGGGAAGCCGTCCCTCGGCTTCGAGGATCTGTTCGCGCACCTCGTCGCCGATGACGCACTGAAAATCGCGCACCATGGTCGGATAGGGATGGGGCCCGGCCACCGTGCCGATCAGGTAATAGGTGTCTTCCACGTTCGCCACCCAGTCGCGCAGGGCCTCGTTCATGGCGTCCTTGAGGGTCGCCGAGCCGGCGGTCACCGGCCGCACCTCGGCGCCCAGCATCTTCATGCGGTACAGGTTGGGGGCCTGACGCTCGATGTCGGTGGTGCCCATGTAGACGGTGCACGGGATGTCGAACAGGGCGCACACGGTGGCGGTGGCGACGCCGTGCTGGCCGGCGCCGGTCTCGGCGATGACCCGGGTCTTGCCCATGCGCCGGGCGAGCAGGATCTGGCCGATGCAGTTGTTGATCTTGTGGGCGCCCGTGTGGTTCAGGTCCTCGCGCTTGAAATAGATGGTCGCCCCGCCCAGGTGGTCGGTCAGCCGCCGGGCGAGATAGAGGGGGCTGGGCCGCCCCACATAGTGGGTAAAGTAATAGCCCATTTCGCGGGCGAAGGCGGGGTCGCCCCGGGCCTCGGTGTAGGCGCGTTCGACGTCGAGGACGAGGGGCATCAGGGTCTCGGCCACGTAGCGCCCGCCATAGATGCCGAAGTGCCCGCTCTCGTCGGGCCCGGCGCGATAGGTGTTCAGGGTTTCCATGTACGGCCTAGTGGCCTGTATCAGCTAAATTGCACCCATACGATCGCTTTTCC
>JAZFSB010000284.1:0-3886 GCA_036445935.1 Alphaproteobacteria bacterium
CTGATCCCGGCCGAGCGCGGCGTAGCATCCCGCCGCGTCGGCGTGATAGCCGAAGCGCGGGAACGCGCACTTGAGAAAGGCTTCGGCGGCTTCGGCGTAGCTGCCCGACATCATCAGCGCCCGGCCCAGCAGATGCGCCCAGCCATGCGCCGAATAAGGGTCGAGACGCATCGCCATACGCACCCAGCCGACGGCTTCGGCGGCATCACCCAGCCAGGTCAGCAATTCGCCCTTCTGGGCCAGCAGCCGGGGGTCGTTGGGGTTAAGCAACAGGGCGCGGGCGTTGTGCTGCCCGGCACTATCCAGCCGTTTTGTTGCCATCGCGATCTCGGCCTGGATGCGGTGCGCCTCAACCTCGTTCTCGTCCAGCCTGAGCGCGCGGGCGACCGACTCGGCGGCACTGTTGAAAAGCGCCTTGGGGTCGGGCAGGAAACCGCGTCCCAGCGCCTGGCCCAGCAAGCAGGCTTTCCAGGCATGGGCGGCCGCATAGTCCGGATCGAGCGCGATGGCGCGCTCGATCAGCGCCAGCGCCTTGACGCAATCCTCTTTGGTGAAGCGGTGATGAAGTATCTTGCCGGCCGACAGCAGCTCGTAGGCGGCCATGTCCTCGGGCGGCTTGCGGGCGACCTTGCGGGCCTCGGACTCCTCGACCCGGCCCGGCAGCACGGCGACGATGCCGCGGGTCAGTTCGTCCTGCAACGCGAACACGTCGGTCAGCTCGCGATCGTAACGTTCGGCCCAGACGTGGCGCCCGCTTTCAGCTTCGATGAGTTGGGCGGTGACCCGCACGCGGTTGCCCGATTTCCGGACACTGCCCTTGACCACGTATCGAACGCCCAGATCGCTGCCGATGTCGTTCAGCGTGACCGCGCGCCCCTTGAAGGCGAAGGTAGAGTTGCGCGCGATGACCAGCAGCCCCGGAAAGCGCGACAGCTCGGTGATGATGTCTTCCGTGATCCCATCGGAAAACGTGCCCTGCGCCGGATCGTCGCCGAGGTTATCGAACGGCAGGACGGCGACCGACGGGCGGCCGTCCTCCTGCTGCGCGGCAACCGGTGGTGCGGGTGCGGGTGCGGCGCCGTCACGCCGGGCGAGGATTTCTTCGTACAACGCCCTGGTCTCTTCCTGTGGTTCAACGCCGAGATCGGCATCAAGCACCGCCGCGCAATCCTGGTACTGGCGCAACGCTTCGTTCCAACGGCCGGCACGCTGGTAAAGGCGCATGGCTGTTCGGTGCGCGTCTTCGCGCAGCGGATCGATGTTCACCAGCTTGAGCGCGAAGGGCAGGGCGCTGTCATGCGCCTCCTCGGCCTCGAACAACGAAATCAGGGTGATCATCGCCCCGGCGGCGCTTTCCGCCAAACGCGCCCGCAGGGCAGACGACCATTCTTCGAAAGGCTCGGCGCGCGCCTCAAACCCATCGAGAAACGGTCCCCGGTAAAGTCCGATCGCCTGCTCTAGATCGTCGCGCCGGTCGCTACTGACCAGGGATTCGAATTCGGCGATATCGACGTCGAGCGCGTCGGGTCCGATACCAATCGCGCCGGAAGAAACCACCAGCATGTCCTCGCCCGCACTGCCGAGCGCCTTGCGCAGCACCGACAGCGTCTGGCGCAGGCTGGCGCGCGCCTGCGCCTCACCCCGGTCAGACCAGAGCAGGGCGGCGATCTTCGCCCTTTCGGCCTGCCGGTCAGAACAGCAGGCGAGATAGGCCAGAAGCGCCCGCGCCTTGGCCGAGGTCAGCCGGACCGGCGCGCCATCAGGAGCCCGAAGTTCGAAGCCGCCCAGCAAGCGCAGTTCGAAGATCGGTGAATTATTTCCGCTGTTGGTCGCCTGCATTATTTCTACCGTTACCCATACCGGCGATTTTTTACGTCATTTTGGCGGTTTTGACGAATTTCTCACGTTACGGGGCGGTCCGGAGAAGGATTTCTAACGCCCGCCTGACGGTCGAAATGGACAATCGGGGCATCCAACGTGATCAAAAAGGAGGACTTCACCATGGATATCTCGATCGACAATACACTGACCACCGACATCGCCGCTCCCTGCGCGGCGCAACCGGAAACAAAAGCCACCACCGCCCAGTTCGTCGGCTCCATCCCTGAGATGTATGACGAACATCTGGGCCCGCTGCTGTTCGAGTTCTCGGCGGCCGATCTTAGCAAACGGGTAGGTGACGCGCTGACCGGCGCGGACAAGCTGCTCGAAGTCGCCTGCGGGACCGGCATCCTGACCGAGCATCTGTGGCGGACGCTGGGCCCGAAAACCGAAATCCTCGCCACCGACCTGAACGACGCGATGCTGGATTACGCCCGCGACAGGCGCGGCGCGCTTGCCGGTGTCCGCTACCAGCAGGCCGACGCGCTCTCGCTGCCGTTCGCCGACAATTCCTTCGACGCCGTGGTCTGCGGCTTCGGCATCATGTTCTTCCCCGACAAGCCGCGGGCGTTCGCCGAATTCGCCAGGGTTCTGAAGCCTGGCGGCGTTCTTGCCTTCAACGTCTGGGGCTCGCTTGAGGACAACCGCGTCGCCGACATCGCGCGCGCCACGATCGCGGGTTTCTTCGACAACGATCCGCCCGATTTCCTGACCGTCCCGTTCGGGTTTCATGAAACCGGGCCGATCCACGAGCTGATCCGGGGCGCCGGCCTGGCGGTCGAGCAGACCGCCACGGTATCCGTCACCATCGAGCGGCCCGACGCGGTGAGCGTTTCGCGCGGTTTCGTCGAAGGCAATCCGGGCATTTTGCAGATCCGCGAACGGGCGGATGTTGACGCCGAGGAAATCGTTCAAAAAGTCGCGGACGAGATCGAGCAGGCCTTCGGCCCCGCGCCACTGCGCATTCGGTTGCGGGAGATTGCATTCCTGGCCCGCAAACCGTGAAGCAACGGGGCGGCGGATCCACGGCCCGCCGCCCCTATTTCGCCATGAAATAGCCCCGCTTGCGCCTCGCCGGCGGCGCGCCCCCGCCCGATTCCCGTGCTTGTCTGCCGATAACGACATGACCAGCCCGGGAGGCGGCAATGCAACATCTTAAATCGAAACTATGGGCCGGCGTCCTGGCCGCGATCCTGTTGGCCGGAGCGGCGGCGGCACGCGCCGCGCCCGCCACGCTGACTCTCAATGAGGCGCGCGGCGGCAGTCTGCTGTTTGCCACGGAGGCACCGGGCCGCCACGTCGCGGCGCCACTGCTCGCCAGCGAAACCGAGATCAGCATCAGCGGGCCGGTCGCCCGGGTCCGCGTGCGACAGAGCTTCATCAACCCGGCGAAATCATGGCTGGAGGCGCGCTACGTCTTCCCGCTGCCCGAGACGGCGGCGGTAGACCGAATGGTGCTGACCAGCGGGGATACCCAGATTGTCGCCAATATCAAGGAGCGCACAGCGGCGCGCGAAATTTTCAAGACCGCGAAACGCGAAGGACGGCGGGCCGCGCTGATCGAACAGCACCGGCCCAACGTATTCGCCACGTCGGTCGCCAATATCGGCCCGATGGCGTCGGTGACCGTTGAGATCAGCTATTTTCAGCGCGTCCGTTTCGATCAGGGCAGCTTTCGGCTGCGCTATCCCATGGTGGTGGCGCCACGCTACACGCCACCGAAGGGGGTCCAGACCGTCGCCGCCGGAGAACCGTTGGCCGAGACCTGGACCGCGGCGCCGGTTCGCCACCCCGATGACGGGCCGGCCAACCCGGTGCGGCTGACCGTCCGGCTTGATGCCGGCGTGCCGCTTGCGGCGCTGGAAAGTCGGCACCATCCGATCAACGCCGAGGGCTGGCGCGACGGCGATACCGTGGTGACACTGAAGGACGGGCCGGTGCCCGCCGACCGCGATTTTGAGCTGGTCTGGACCCCGGTGGCCGGCGCCCGGCCAGCGACCGCCTT
>JAZFSB010000285.1:0-9136 GCA_036445935.1 Alphaproteobacteria bacterium
GCCGGCGGTTAGCCGCCGACCTTGATGCCGAGTTCCTTATAGGCGCGCAGCGCGCCGGGGTGGTAGGGCACCTGGTTGGTGGGCGCCATGCCCTTGACCTTGAGGCGGCGGAACGCGCCCATCGACTTGGCCAGATCGGGCTGGTTCTGGGCCAGCGTCTTGGTTACCTGGTAGACCGTTTTTTCGTCCATCGCCGCGCTGGTCAGCATCATGTAGCGAATCTGGACGATATGGGTCGGCTTGTGGATGCCCGGCATCTTGGTGTTCTTCTCGAGCACGATCTCGGCCGCCGGCATGATCTTCTTGAAGCGCGCGGTCGCCGCCGGCGACGGGTCCATGTCGAGATAGATGAAGCCGCCGCGCTTGCGAAGCTGGGCGTTCACCTTGCGCCCGGCGCCCGAGCCGAGCGAAATCCAGGTGATGTCGGTCTTGCCCTGGCCAAGCGCGAAGATGCCCTTGGCGAAGCCGGACACCGGCACCTTTTTGAAATCGTCGTAGCTCACATTGCCGTTGGCCAGCACGCCCGAGATGAAGATCTCGATAATGCTGAGCGAGGTGTATTTCGAGGTGATCCGCTTGCCCTTGTATTTCTGCAGATCGTAGATCGATTTGAGGCCGGTATCGGTCGGCACGACGATGCCGGTGCGCAGCGGGAACATCATGCCGATAAGGCGCAAATTCTTGTGCGCCCGCCCCTTGAAGGTCGCGACGCCCTTATAGGCGTAATAGGTTTCCATCGCGTTGGAGAAGCCGAAGTCGATCTCGCCGCGGTTGATCATCGGGATATAGGTGGTCGAGCCCGACATCGGCTGGGTGCGCGCGATCAGGTCCGACTTGCCGGACACCACCTTGGCGACGGCGATGCCGGTGCGGTAACCGAGGCTGCCCTGGGCGTTGGTCGCAACGCTCAGCACCTTGGCCTGGGCCGCGCCCATCATGGCCGTCAGCGCGACCAATCCAATAATGAATGGTGTTTTGTTCATTTTCTTCGCTCCCTTCTTAAAATTGGTTTTTATCTTCTTCACCTCATGATCGGCGGCGGGGTCGCGCCCGTCAAGAACTAGCACTCTCCATTTCCGCCCGGCGGCTGAGCTGAATCTGGCGCAGAAGGATTGCGGCGCCGACGATGACGCCGGCCGCATCGGCGATCCCGCCCAGCCCGAGCGCGCCGTCCGGCAGCAGGGCAGCTATGCCGGCGACAGTCACCAGCGCGCGCACGGCCCAGCCCATCGGCCGCGCGAAATAACCGACGACGGCGACCGAGACCAGATAGACGCCGGCCGCAGCCGTCAACACATCGGTCACCACCGGCAGCAAATCGCCATCAAGCAGCAGGGTCGGCGACAGCACGAACAGGAACGGCACGACATAAGCGACCCAGCCGAACTTGACGGCGACGAAGCCGGTTATCATCGGGTCGGCCTTGGTAATGGTGGCGGCGGCAAAGGCGGCGAGCGCGATCGGCGGGGTGATCATCGACATCATGCCGAAATAGAGGATGAACATGTGCGCCTGCAACTCGCCGACGCCGGCCTCGACGATGGCCGGCGCGACCAAAGCAGCCAGCAGGATATAGATCGCCGTCGTCGGCATCCCCATGCCCAGAAAAATGCAGACCACCGCGCCGATCATCAGCAGCACCCAGAAATTGCCGCCCGCCATATCGATCAGGAACTGGGTCAGCGCGAAGCCGAGCCCGGTCAGGTTCAGAATACCGATCACGAACCCGGCGGCCGATACGATCATCAGCAGCTCGATCACGATCCGCCCGGTATCGACCAGCACGAAATAGAAATCGGTCGGGCGCAGGCGGATGCCGTTATAGTCGCGGAACAGGCCGCCCGCGATGATCAGCACGCCGGAATAGATCGCCGCCTTGGCCGGCGGCATGTTGAGTTCGAACAGCGCATAGACCAGATACACGAACGGCACGATGAAGTGCCAGCCGTCGCGCAGCACCGCCAGAATTTTCGGCATCTTGCGGTCGACCACCGAAATGCCGTCGCGCGCCGCGATCAGGTCGACCTGGACGAACACCGCCAGGTAATACAGCACCGAGGGCACGATCGCCGCCACCACGATGTCGGCATAAGCGATCTCCAGCCACTCGGCCATGACGAAGGCGGCCGCCCCCATGATCGGCGGCATGAACTGGCCGCCGGTCGAGGCAATCGCCTCGATCGCGCCGGCATGGGTCGCGCGGTAGCCGGATTCGCGCATCAGCGGAATGGTGATGATTCCGGTGGTCACGACGTTGGAAACCGCGGTGCCCGAAATGGTGCCGAACAGGGCCGAGGCGACCACCGAAATCTTGGCTGCGCCGCCGCGCCGCCGCCCCATGGTCGCCATGGCGAGGTCGGTGAAAAACGCGCCCCCGCCGGCCTTGAACAGAAGCTGGCCCATCAGGATGAACATGATGACAATGGTGGTGCCGACCTGCAGCGGCAGGCCGAACAGGGCGTTCGGGTTGAATCCCAGATTGACGGCGAGCTTCCATAGCTGGATTTCGTTGCCGACCAGCTTGCCCGGCACCAGATGGGCGAACGGCGCATAGATCAGGAAAACACCAACCACGCAGAGCAGGATATAGCCGGCCGACCGCCTGAGCCCGTCGATGATCAGCACGCTGATAATGGCGCCGAGCACGATCACCTTGGTCGTGCTGTCGGCATATTCCCGTTCCTTGAGCTCGAGAAAATGATAGCCGACATAGAGCAGCACCACGAAGGCCAGCAAAGCGAGGCCGGCGTCGTACCAGGGCATCGGACGGTCCTGGCTTCGGTCGATGCGCACCGTCATGAATACCACCGCCAGCGCCATCGCCATGATGACGGCGTAGTACTGCTCGTTCACGAAAGCGAAGCCCAGCCATTCGAAAAAATCGATGTTCCACATTATCGCGGCGATCACCATGGTCGCCGCCAGCGCGTTGGACCAGCCACGCGCCCAAGGCTGTAATTCCCCGTTCAAATCCGCCTCCCCACCACTCTTTGAATTTTTTTGCTTCAATCCAAACATGCTAGCCCGCAATTCTCACGGCCGCCAAGGGTCCGTTCCCGCGCCGCATCGATTGAAATTTCAAGAGAAAATCACAGAAAATATAGAAAAAAACAAACAAAATATCAAAAGTTTTATATAAATAATAATCAAAACAGAATAATTAGATCATTTTGGAGTAGTTTTTTACTACAATCCTCGATAATATTATCTACACAATACGAACAAAGATAAACGGGATGATGATTTGTTAAAGAATAGTTTCATTTCTACAGGGTTACTACGTTCAACCAGCCGTGCTCTTATCCGTGAGGAGAAAGGCGCGGTCGCCGTCGAGATGGGGCTGTGCAGCGTTTTCTTCGTAATGCTGATCACCGGCATGATCAGTTTCGGCAGCGTATTTTTTATCCAGGGCAACATGGCCGATGCTGCCCGTGACACGGCCCGGCGCGTGGCGCTTGGCCAGATGACGCCGGTTGAAGCCAACACGTTCGCCCAAGACCGGCTGGTGAACTGGGGCATGACCTATACGGTCACCGCCACAAACGACGGCACCGACGCCACGGTGCAAATCTCGGTGCCGATGGCCGACGCCGCGATTATTGATTATCTGGGCATGTTCAGCGGCAACCTGAGGGCCGCTGTCACCATGCCGGTAGAAAGCTGAGCCGAGCCGTCCGGGCCGGTGCGAGTGACGGGGCCCAATAGTGATGTTGAATTCATTCTTGAACCGTTTCCGGGCAAACCAGCGCGGTACCGTCGGAATATGGATGAGTCTGGCGGCGACCACGATCGTTGGCGCCGGCGCTATCGCGGTTGATATGGGCAGCCTCTATACGACGCGTGGCCAGCTTCAACACACCGCCGATTCAGCAGCCCTTGCCGCCGTGAGCGCCCTGCCGGACGAAGCGGCGGCAACCATCGCGGCGCAAACTTATGCCGAAAAGAACATGCCGGCCGCCGCACACGGCGCGGTCGTGAGCGGCGCCGACATCACGTCAGGCAATTGGGATCCGAATACGCTGATTTTTACGGCTGGCGGCGCCCCGGTGAATGCCTACCGCGTCACCACGCGCCGCGCGCAATCCAACAACAACGCCGCGCCGACATTCTTTGCCCGCGCGCTCGGCTTTAACAGCAGGGATGTGTCCGCGGCCGCAACCGCGGCAAAGCTGTCGGAACCCGGGGCCTGCGTAACATCGCTCAGCCCCGATGGCGCCGCCGCCTTCGACGTCGGCGGCACGGCCACCGTGCAGACATACGATTGCAGCGTTCAGGTCAATTCCTGCGACACCAGCGCGCTGAGGGCCCAGGGCAACGTCACCGTCAATATTGTCGATCTGCCCGACCCCGATGACCTGAGCGGCGAGATCAACATTTGCGGCGGCGCTGATGTCAGAGGATCGGCGACATTGTCCCCAGCGCCGAACACCAATACCGGTGAGCAGGAAACCGACCCCTTCGCGGACACGCCCCAGCCCGACCCGACACTTTACGATGATGCATCGGATTGCAATTTCAACAATTTCTCCGCCACCGGCGATGTCACCCTGTCCCCCGGCGTCTACTGCGGCGGCATTCAGCTGACCGGCAGCGGCACGGCGACGTTCAACGGCACGGGCGGCAGCCTCAATGACGGGCTTTATATCATCAAGGATGGTTCCCTGTCGGTTGCCGGCACGATTAACGTCGTCGGCAACGGCGTAACGTTCTTCACGACCGGGGCGGATGCCACGATCAATTTCGCCGGCACCGCCGATATCGGACTTACCGCGCCAACCACGGGGCCGCTTGCCGGTTTCGTGATTTTCGGAGACGCGGATGCCCCGGCAACGACCCCGCACACAATGCGAGGCACCTCGCTTGGTGGCTATAACGGATTTATCTACCTGCCGGAAGCGGCGCTCAGCATGATCGGCACCGCGACCGGAACGTCGGGCGTCAGCGATTGCACTGTCGTCGTCGCCGACACGGTTGATTTCAGCGGCACGGCGAATTTCGAGGCCAGGTCGACCTGCGACAGTTTCGGCGGCCCGCCAACCACCCGCGTCGCGCTGGTCAACTGACCCGCCAGGTCGCCACAACCCTTAGCCGCGCGGTATCAGATGGACATCTTCCTTGCGCCAGCCCACGCGCAGCCGGCTGCCACTGTTCACTGACCCGGCCTCGACCCCTGGGACCCGGACCCGGAGGGGAAGAGTATCGATATGGCCGATTATGAGAACGCTATCGCCGTAATTGACCGTGCCCTCGACCGCCATCTCAAACGTATTTAACCCATCGGCAGGATCGCCGTCGGGCACCAGTTGCACGCTTTCGGGCCGAACCAGAGCATGGACGGCCTTATTGGCGAGTCCCGGGTCGGTGCAATTGGCCAGCATCTCGCCAAGCTGGCTAACCCCTAACCGGCCGGTTGCAACATCTTCCACGGTCGCTTCGAAGAAATTGCTGTCACCGATGAAATTGCCGACAAAATGCGTGGCAGGCCTGAGATACATCTCGAGCGGCGGTGCTATTTGTTCGATCTTGCCTTCGTTGAAAACGGCGACCCGGTCAGACATGGTCATCGCTTCGGTCTGGTCGTGGGTCACGTAAATTGTCGTAATGCCGACTGCGCCGTGGATACGCTTGATCTCCACCTGCATCTGTTCGCGAAGGTTCTTGTCGAGCGCCCCTAGAGGCTCATCGAGCAGCAAAACATCGGGCTCAAAGACCAGCGCGCGGGCAAGCGCCACCCGCTGCTGTTGACCGCCGGATAGTTCGCCAGGGTGTTTGTCGGCGAAATCGCTCAGCCCGACCAGTTGCAGCGCACTGTCCACCCGTGACCCAATTTCGGTTTTTGGGAATTTCCGCATCTTGAGTGGGAAGGCGACATTCTTCTCGGTCGTCATGTGCGGAAACAGCGCGTAATTCTGGAACACCATTCCAATATTCCGCCGGTAGGGTTTGACGTCGGTCAGCGACCGTCCGTTGAGGTCGAGCATCCCGGCTGTCAGTTCCTGGAATCCCGCTATCATCATCAGCGTCGTCGTCTTGCCCGAACCGCTGGGCCCAAGAAGCGTGAGGAACTCGCCTCGTCGGACGTCCATTGAGATATCGTCGACGGCATTGACCACGCCATCGTAGGACTTGATTACGTTACTGAGACGCAGATAGGCGTCCGACATGAGTCAACCCTTCTTATGAAAAATGGGACGCCCGCCATTTAAGCGCGGCGCTCAGTCCTACTTCCGAGACTTTTTCCCGGAACGCCGTACCAACAGGCGTTTCGGTCGCATATAGCGGCGCAATGATATCCACCGTTGAATTCCAGCCGTTACGGATACCCTGCAATTCCATTATCCGGTTAATTGCTATCTTCGCGCGCGATAACGATTCAGGCCCGATCCTTGCCAGTCTGCGGGCATATTTCAGGGTTGCTTCGTCCAATTCATCGGACGGGACGACCCGGTTGACGATACCCAGTTCGCGGGCCTCGACCGCGTCGATCATATCCCCCATATAGATCAACTCGCGGGCGCGTTTCGCACCGATCAGCCAGGGCATCATCATCGCCGTCGCGGGCGCCGCGAAGCGGATTTCGGGTTCGCCGAACAGCGCGTTCTCGGCCGCGATCGTGAGATCGCACAACATTGTCAGGATACAGCCTACGCCCAGCGCGTGCCCCTGCACCGACGCCACCACGGGCTTTGGCAACTCCCAGATCGCGGTGGCCAGCCTGAGCCCAGCCGAGAGCTGTTTATGCTGACGGATGGCATGATGTCGCCATTTTTCCCGCTCCGGGTCGCTGCGCGAAATATCATGTCCCGCGCAGAAGCTCTTGCCCTCGCCGCGCAGTATGATGACGCTGATGTCGTGATCGTTGTCAGCGGTCGCAAGGTGGCGCAGCAGGTCGGCACTGAGTTGAGCGTTGATTGCGTTGCGCTTGTCGGGGCGATTCAACGAAATCACCGCGATATCGTCTTCCTTGCGATAGGTTACCAACTCGCTGCTATCGGTCATCGTTACCTCCGTCATTATTCTTCGCTGGTATGATCAGGGCATCGACGATGACGCAGCCCTCGCCTTCGGCAAGCGCGATTACCGGGTTGAGGTCGATCTCCTGGATCATTTCCCGTTCCGCCCAGGCGAAATCGGCCAGTGCGTAAAGGCACCGGCACACCGCATCGACGTCTCTGGGCGGACGGCCGCGGACCGCGCCAAGAAGTGCCGACGCCCGCGTCTCTGCAATCATCGCCTCGGCGTCGCCCTCGCACAGTGGCAGGGTCCGCAACGCGACCTCGTTGAACACCTCGACCAGAATTCCGCCCAACCCAAACGCCAGGGTGGGGCCGAAATCGGGATCGCGATTGACGCCCATGAAAAGTTCGACCCCGTCGCGCGCCATCTGCTGCACCAGAAATACCGCGTCCGTGGCCGGCTTCGGCAGGGCGGACAGCCGCGCCGACATGCTGTCGAAGGCGGTGGTGAGCGCGGTCTCATCGGCAAGACCGACCGCGACCAGACCAAGTTCCGATTTGTGCGGGATGTCGTCGGACGCGACTTTGAGAACGACGGGATAGCCGAGTTCCGCCGCTGCCCGCCTGGCCCCTTCGAGATCCGAAACCATCTGCTCGGCGATGACCGGCAAGCCGGAGGCGCCGAGCAAACCCTTGGCATCTGCTTCATTCACGCTCCGCCGATCCTGATCGGTCTTCGCCAGCAGCGCGGCAATGTGCCCGGTCGCCGGAGGCTCGGCGCGCGCGGCCGGCGGCGATGCCGACCATCGGGCGAGCCGGTCAATCGCGCCGAGTCCCTGGCGCGCGCCGCCTATGACCGCGATCCCCTTTTCCCGCAGGGCGTTGGCGAATTCGAGCCGAAACAGCCCCGGCCGGGTGTTCATGAAATAGCACGGCTTGGTCGTGGTTTCCGCCGCCTCCGCCAGGAAAGGCGTGTACTGGGTCGGCGCCATCGGCGAATCGTCGCGTGTATCGCTAAGCATCACCACCGCATCGATATCGGGTTCATTGGTCAGGACGCTCAGACCGTGCGGCATATTGATATTGAATTTTCCGTCACCCCAGGCATCGAGCGGGTTGCCGTCACCGACGAGGGGGCCGATCACGCGTTCGGCCTCCTCGCGCCCCGCCTTTGATAGTGGTGGCAGGGACAGACCCGCCGCACCGGTGACGTCGAGAAGCAGTTCGGCATGGCCGCCCGAGCCGGTGATGACGCCGATGTTGTTGCCGGTCGGCCAGCGTTTGCCCTGGCAAACAGCCAGCACCTCGGTCAATTCGTCCATATCGTGGACCTCGATCGCCCGGTGGCGCTTCAGCACCTCCGAGAAAACCCGGGACTCGCCAGCCAGCCCGCCGGTGTGCCCCGAGATGGCGGCCCGCGTGCGCAGGTCATGCCCTACCTTGAGCACCACCACCGGTTTGCCGCGATCGGCGGCCTTGTCGAGCGCCGCCACATAGCGTTCGGGGTGGCGAACCGTCTCGGTGAATGTGGCGATGACACGGGTGTTGGGGTCGTCGGCCAGGTAGTCGATGTAATCGGCGGTCGAGGTTACCGCCTCATTACCGGCGGAGATAATATGGCTGAAGCCGAACCGGCGACAATCGGTCAGTAGCCCGATCGCAATGGATCCGCTATGCGTGATCACAGCGACATTTCCGGGAAGCTGTCCGGGATCGACCAGATTTCCCGAATAAAGACTGGTCCGCTGGTGCGGGCTGAGGATTCCCATGCAGTTGGGACCGCACACGGCCATATCCGCTTCGGCGGAAATGGCGACGATTTCGGCCTGACGCTGCCTACCCTCATCGCCGCGTTCGGCAAACCCGCCATCAAGAATGACGGCGCCGCCGAAGCCCCGTGCCGCGGCCTGACGAAATGGTTCAAGCACAAGGCGGTGGTTCACGCAGAATATGATTGCGTCGATGCCTTCGGGCACGTCTTCGATGGCATCAAAACAAGGCCGCCCCAAAACCGTGTCGTATCGGGGATTGATCGGGTAGACGTCACCTGCATAGCCCAGCACGCCCAACATTTCGATGATCCGCCGTCCCGGCCCCCGGTTCTCCGATGCCCCATAGACGGCAATTGATTTGGGCGTTAGCAGCCGGTCAAGTCGCATTGGCTTTTCTTCTGCTGGTGG
>JAZFSB010000286.1:0-2891 GCA_036445935.1 Alphaproteobacteria bacterium
AAGTACCAGTTGCTGATCATGTTCATGATCGCGGGCGGCACCGGGCTGGGCGCCATTACGGCTGTAATCTCCGCCGGTTACCGCCTGACCGACACCCGCCACCGCCTGCGTCTCGACCGCCTGGCCCCGGCCCGGGACGGGGTTTAACCGACCCCTTCCTTACCGCAGCGTCTCGGCGTGGTCGATCAGCTTGGCGAGCGCACGGCGCAGCGCGGTGAGTTCGGTCTTGTTCAGGCAGGCGACGAACTCGCGGTAGCGCAGCGTCGCACCCGGCAGGGCGGCTTTGTGCCGCGCGCGGCCCGATCTGGTCAGCGACAGATGGTAGCTGCGGCCGTCCCGCGGGTTGCGCTTGCGCGCGATCATCCCGGCGGTGGTCAGCCGCTTGATCGCCCGGCTGATCGCCATCTTGTCCATCGCCCAGCGGGTGGTGATCTCGGCCGCGCTTAAGCCCGGCTCGCGCCCCAGCGTCAGCATCACCCGCCACTCCGCGACCGTGAGCCCGTGGGCTGTTTCCAGATGATCGGCAAAACCCTCGCCGATCAGGTTGGCCAGCACATGGACCGCCGACAACACGTTATCGACCGGGCGCTCTGCCGCCTGTTTAGCCGCCGGATTCGCCATTGCGATTTTACTGCGTTCCCGGCGCGGGGATTTCCATTTCGGTGCCGCGCCCGGCATCGCGCGCGCGTTCGAACACGATCTGCGCCATGGCGAGATCGGCCGATGCCGTCCCGGCATTGTTGAAATGGAAGGTGATTTGGTCGTCGCTGGTGCGCCCCGGATGTTTTCCCGACAGCACCGCGCCCAGCGGGTGCACGTCGTCGATGGTGATGATGCCGTCCTGGATCGGCTGGTACAGGCCGGCCTGCTTGTCCTGAATGATTCCCTCTACATGGTTGGTGACGATGATATCGGCTCGGCGCACGGTCTCGTCGTCATTCTCGCGCCGGCCGGACTCCAGCCAGCCGCCCTCGACCAGCGCGGCGTTCGATCCCACCACGGTGGCGACGTGCTGGCCGGGCTCAAGCAATGCGCCGTCGAATACCGGCACGTTGGAGTTGGTCGCGGTGATGACGATATCGAGGCCCTGAACCGCCTCGTCCGGCCCGTCGACCGGGATGGTCTCGACCCCGATCAGCTCCTCGACCCGTTCGCAGAAGGCGCGGCGGTTTACTTCGTTGCGGCTGAACACCTTGACCTGGGTGAGTTCGCGCACGGCGGAGATGGCCAGAATCTTGTTGATCGCCTGGCCGCCGGCGCCGAGCAGCCCGACGGTCGCGGCGTCGGCGCGCGCCAGCGCCTTGACGCCGACGCCCGTCGTCGCCCCGGTGCGGAACGCCATGATGCTGGTAAAGCCGGTGCGTTCGTCGAACAGCTCGCCCATCATGATGCCCTGAAGCCGCGCGGTCTTGGAATCCCACAGGCAATAGACCGGGTGCTCGCGATAGGGATAGGTCTGGTTGGGCCCGTCCTGCACCACCGATTCGGCGCGTGTCAGCGATCCCATGACGCCGAGCCCCGGCACGCCGCCGGGGAAGTTGCTGACCCGCACCCCGTCCGGCGAATGGACGCGCCGCCGGGGGGCGCTGACCACTGGGAACTAATCGGCCTCGCGATAGCCCTGCTCGATGGCCGCCATGGCCTCTTCCATGGTGAGCAACCCCTTGATTTCATCGGGGCCGAGAAAAAGGATGATGTTGCGGTTTCTGCCGTCGGGTTCCATCGGGCCGGGTTCCTGATCGTTGCGCTGGGCGAATTCTAGGCGAGGTTCGATTATAAAACACTTCGGAGTGCTCGAACAGATTGGCACGCGCCTCATGCTGGGTTCGATAACCGGCCGGTTGACGGAAAATGCTCTAGCGGCATGCCGGCGTGAAGCACAGCTTTGCGAAGTAGCCGCGATGGTCGGAGGCGGACCAGTGCCGTTGGGGTACCAGGCCGACATCCTTTACCGTAAAATATTTTCGGTCCGCGAATATGTAATCGATGCGTCTTGGACGATGAGTGCGCGGTGAAGTGATCGTACCGGCCTGGCGCACGATCACCGCTCCGGCCGAGTCCACGCCCTCCATACTGTCCGTGAAACGCCGTTTGAGCGGGTTCAGTCTCATATCATGCGACCGGATGTTGAAATCACCCGCGATCAGAACCGGCATGCGGATATCCTTCACCGCGTCGAGAACGTTCACTACCGATGATCCGTCTTTCAGGTCCTTGTCCTTGTGTATGCTCACGAAGGCGAGCCGCTTGATACCGGTATCCAACACCGCGACGACGATGCTCTTGGCGTCGCCCGGCCCACGGCTGATCGTATGCCGGCGGTATTCCAGAATGGGGAATTTCGACAATATGGCGACGCCCCACCATTCGCTCCGGGCTGCGCCGCCGGGGTGCGGGACATAGGCATGGTTCATGCCGAGCATCCGGGCGAGGCGTTTTACCTGACCGTTGCCCGCGACCTCTTGCAGTCCGACGATTTCCGGATCGACGGACCGAATGGCCGCCGCGATGGCCTTCAGGTTCCGGCCCCAATCCAGCTTGTACGGTCCGACGCCGGGATCATCGGCACCGTGCCCGACGCGAATGTTGAAAGACATCACGGTGAAACTCTGTGCCGGCTGGGCAAGTTTCAGCGTGGATAAATGACTTTCTTGTCCCGTCTCGATCGGCTCGGGCGTCTGGCATGCGGCGACCAACATCAAGGAAAGCGCGGAGAAAATTCGGAACGGAATAACCACTAGCGGTCGGGCACCAGCACCGAACCCTCCATCAGCCGGCGCTGGGTTCGGTAGACGGTGATCGCGCGCACGCTCCAACTGCCGTTTTCATCGCGCGTCACATCGGCGTCGACCGGTAGCACGCCGGACGGGTTGCCGATGCGGACCGGCGTA
>JAZFSB010000287.1:0-4167 GCA_036445935.1 Alphaproteobacteria bacterium
GCCGCGACCAACCGTCCCGACGTACTCGACCCGGCCTTGCTGCGCCCGGGCCGGTTCGACCGGCAGGTCACGGTGTCGAACCCCGATATTCTTGGCCGCGAACAGATTCTCAAGGTGCATATGCGCAAGGTGCCGCTGGCGCCTGATGTTGATGCCAGGGTAATCGCGCGCGGCACGCCAGGATTTTCCGGCGCCGACCTCGCCAACCTGGTGAATGAGGCCGCCCTGATGGCGGCGCGGCGCGACAGGCGGCTTGTCACCATGGCCGAATTCGAAGACGCCAAGGACAAGGTCATGATGGGCGCCGAGCGCCGCTCGATGGTCATGACCGAAGACGAAAAGCGCCTGACCGCCTATCACGAGGCGGGCCATGCGCTGGTCGGGCTGAAGGTTCCGAATTCCGATCCGCTGCACAAGGTGACGATCATTCCGCGCGGTCGCGCGCTTGGCCTCACCATGTCGCTGCCGGAACGCGACCAGCTCAGCTTGTCCAAGGAACAATTGACGTCGAAGCTCGCCATGATGTTTGGCGGACGCGTCGCCGAAGAGCTCGTATTCGGGCCGGAAAACGTGACGACTGGCGCTGGCAGCGATATTCAGGGCGCAACACGCATGGCTCGGCTAATGGTCACCCAGTATGGCTTCAGCGACAAGCTGGGTCCGCTTCAGTATGAAGGCAACGAGGAAGAGGTGTTCCTCGGCCATTCCGTGACCCAGCGCAAGAATATCTCCGAGGCGACGGCGAAGATCATCGACGAGGAAATCCGTGACCTGATCGACACGGCCAATAATACAGCGCGCGAAATTCTGCAGACCTGCCGCGCCGACCTCGACGCGATCGCCAACGCGTTGCTGGAATACGAAACCCTGTCGGGCGACGAGGTTCGGGGCCTGCTGCGCGGCGAGCCGATCGTGCGGCCCGACGCCGACGAGCCGCCGCCCGACCAAAAGGGCCGTGGCTCGGTGCCGACATCGGGCGGCAGCAAGCCGGTCGAGGATGACGGGCCGGGTATGGAGCCGGAACCGCAGCCCGGCATCTGATCGGCTTTATGGTCGCGCATCCTTCATGAAAATCATCAGAAGCCCCGGGCCGCCCCGGGGCTTCTGCCTTTCCGGTGACAAAGCAGCATCGCTCGCGTTGCGCCCGCTCGACCCCGCGCCGGGCGGCGGCGATGACAGGGTTTCGCTGGCGGGCGGGCCGCTTGGTTTTGCCGCCGTTGAGGCTTTCCTGCACGACGGCGACCGGCTGACGGTTTGGTCCACGACGTTGGCCGAGCTGGACGGCGGAGCCGGTGCAATTGAACGCCTTGCCGCGCCGCGCGCGCCGTTTGCCGGGCTCGCGCTCGACCGGCCACGCATCATGGGTATCGTCAACGTCACCCCGGACAGTTTTCACGATGGCGGGCGTCACGACAGCGCGGATGCGGCCATCGCGCATGGGCTCGGGCTGATCGAGGCGGGCGCGGATATTCTCGATGTTGGGGGTTGTTCGACCCGGCCTGGCAGCACGCCCGTCCCCGAGGATGTTGAATGCGACCGTGTGCTGCCGGTGATCGAGGCGTTAGCCGCCGCCGGCGCGGTGGTTTCTGTCGACACCTATCGGCCCGTCGTGATGCGCCGCGCGCTCGATGCAGGGGCCGCGATCATCAACGACGTCACCGCGTTGGCCGCGCCTGGCGCGGTCGGGCTGGTGGCCGAATCCGGGGCGGCGGCGGTGCTGATGCACATGTTGGGCGACCCTGCCACCATGCAACGGAACCCCACCTACATTCACGCCCCCTACGAGGTATATGGCTTTCTCGCCCATCGTGTGCGGGCCTGTCTGGACGCCGGTATCGCGCCCGGGGCGCTGGCGGTTGATCCGGGTATCGGCTTTGGCAAGACGGTGGATCACAATCTGGAAATATTGGGCTCGCTTGCCCTGCTGCATGGTCTGGGCACGGCGGTTCTGCTCGGCGCGTCGCGCAAGAGCTTCATTTCACGCACCACCGGCGGCGGCACCGATCGGCTGGCGGGCAGTCTGGCCGCCGCTTTGGTTGGCGCGGGGCAGGGCGCGCAGCTTTACCGCGTGCATGATGTCGCCGAGACCCGCCAGGCGCTCGATTTGTGGCATGCGACGACGTTAGCGGCGGCTTAACCCGGGCTTTTTAGATTATGGTATTGTTTCACAAGGCACTCCGCCGGGGAATGACGGGAAATGGCGCGTAAACTATTCGGCACCGACGGAATCCGCGGCGCCGCCAATACCGAACCGATGACGGCGGAAACCGCCCTCAAGGTGGGCATGGCGGCGGGGCGTATCTTCACGCGCGGCGATCACCGCCACACAGTGGTTATCGGCAAGGACACGCGGCTTTCCGGCTATATGCTGGAACCGGCCCTGGCCGCCGGTTTTATCGGTATGGGAATGGATGTGATCATGGTCGGGCCCATGCCGACGCCGGGCGTGGCCATGCTGACGCGCAGCTTGCGCGCCGATCTTGGCGTGATGATCTCGGCTTCGCACAATGCCTTTCAGGATAATGGCATCAAGCTGTTCGGGCCCGATGGCTACAAGCTGTCCGATGAGACCGAACACGAAATCGAAGGGCTGGTGGAGGTCGGCGTTGGCGATCGGCTGGCCCCATCCGACCGGCTGGGCCGCGCCAAGCGGCTGGATGATGCCGAGGGGCGCTATATAGAGTTCGCCAAGCGGACCTTTCCGCGCGGCCTCAGGCTCGACGGCTACAAGATCGTGGTCGACTGCGCCAATGGCGCTGCCTACAAGGTCGCCCCCGCGGCCCTGTGGGAACTTGGCGCCGACGTGGTGAGCATCGGCGTTGAACCCGACGGCTTCAACATCAACCGCGATTGCGGCAGCACCAGCACCGATCCGCTGTGCAAGGCGGTGATCGACGAGAGCGCTGACTTTGGCATCGCGCTGGATGGCGACGCTGATCGTACGATCCTGGTCGATGAGACCGGTCGGGTGATCGATGGCGACCAGGTGATGGCGGTGGTTGCCGATTCATGGCGCCGCGACGGGCGTCTCAGGGGCGGCGGGATCGTGGCGACGGTGATGTCCAATCTGGGGCTTGAGCATTATTTGCAGAAGATCGGGCTGTCGCTGGTGCGCACCCAAGTCGGCGATCGTTACGTCGTTGAGCATATGCGCGAATTCGACTTCAATATTGGCGGCGAACAATCCGGCCATATCATCATGCGCGACTACAACACCACCGGCGATGGGCTGGTTGCGGCGCTCGAGGTGCTGACCGTTTTGGTTCGCGCCGAAAAGCTGGCAAGCGAGGTGTGCCGCCCGTTCACGCCGCTGCCCCAATTGCTCCGCAATGTGCGCTTCAAGGGCACGCCGCCGCTTGAGGAAGCCGGTGTCGTCCAGGCTATCAAGGATGGCGAGGGCCGGCTCGGCGCGGCCGGCCGGCTGTTGATCCGCAAGTCGGGAACCGAGCCGCTGATCCGGGTCATGGCCGAGGGCGAGGACGAGGCCCTGATCGGCGAGGTCGTGGGCGAAATCTGCGCCGCGGTCGAACGGGCCGCTCAATGATCGGACACGAAAAGTGAAGGGTCGTGTTCTTATTATTGCTGGTTCGGATTCCGGCGGCGGAGCCGGTATCCAGGCCGATATCAAGGCTATCAGCGCGCTCGACGCCTTCGCCGCGACCGCGGTCACCGCCCTGACCGCGCAGAATACGCTGGGCGTCCAGGGCGTCTATCCAATCCCCACCGATTTCATCGCAGCCCAAATGAAAAGCGTGCTCGACGATATCGGTGCTGACTGCATCAAGACCGGCATGCTGCACGATGCCGACGTGATCGAATGCGTGGTCGCGGCCCTGGATGCGCTTGCTCCCGACACCCCGCTGGTGGCCGACCCGGTGATGGTGGCCAAGGGCGGCGCATCGCTGCTGGCGGACGAAGCGGTGACGACATTGCGCGACCGGTTGTGCCCGCGCGCCACCCTGCTGACGCCCAACGTGCCGGAAGCCGAAGCACTCACGGGGCGCACCGTCTCACGCGATGCCGACCTTGCCGATCTCGGCCGCGCGCTGCTCGATCTCGGCGCCGGCGCGGTGCTGGTCAAGGGCGGCCATATGGACGGCGCGGTCGTGCGCGACCGGCTGGTGACGCGGGACGGCATCCATGTTTTCGAGAACCCGCGCATCGAAA
>JAZFSB010000288.1:0-4915 GCA_036445935.1 Alphaproteobacteria bacterium
ACACCTGCCGCGAAGAAGCGGATCGTGCGCAAAACGGCTGCCAAGCGTCGTCCAGCCGCCAAGAAGCGGGTCGTCCGCAAGACGGCTGCCAAGCGTCGTCCGGCCGCCAAGAAGCGGGTCGTCCGCAAGACGGCTGCCAAGCGTCGTCCAGCCGCCAAGAAGCGGATGGTTCGTAAGCCTGCCGCGAAGAAGCGGATGGTTCGTAAGCCTGCCGCCAAGAAGCGGACTGTCGCTAAGAAGCGCGGCAATCCCGTGCATGGGCAGCTCAATAAGCTGCGCCGGGCCATCAAGAAACGCCCGATCCGTGCCTCTAAGCCCAAGCGGAAGCCCGCGCGGCGTCCGATGCGCAAGGCGGCCTGATCAGGCTGATCCTGCACCCAATCCAGGCAACCGGCTTTCGGAGCTTAACGTTCCGGGAGCCGGCCCTGGCGAAAATCGAAAACGGTGGCCCAAGGGCCGCCGTTTTTCTTTGTCCCCATCAAATGGCCTATACTGCCAGGCGATGAGTTTCCTCGACCGTATTCGTGAATGTAACGATCACGACCTGTCCGGCTTCGTGCCGTTCGAGGTCGCCGGCGCGCGTGTTGGCTGGGTGCGTCGGGGCTTTGCCGACTTGTTGCGCCCCTTCGATGACGTGTTTGCGCTGGATGACGGGCGGATCGCGCTGAAGGGCGATCTGGCCGACTATGACCAACGCAGCCATGCCGTCGATGCGGTCCTGCGGCAACTCGCCGGGCGCGGCCATATCCCCGGCTGGCGCGACGAATGCTACCCGGTCGGCACCGGTTTTGCGGAAGCGCCGCTGTTCCAGATGGAACGCGCCGCGGTGCCCCGTTTCGGCGTGCGCGCGTACGGTGTCCACATCAACGGCTATGTGCGCGACCGCGACGGGCTGCATATGTGGATCGCGCGGCGCGCCGACGACAAGCCGACCTACCCCGGTATGCTCGACAACGTCATCGCCGGCGGCCAGCCGGTCGGGCTGGGCTTGCTGGAAAACGTCATCAAGGAAGCCGGCGAGGAAGCCGGCGTGCCGGTGGATATCGCCCGAACCGCGCGCCCGGTCGGCGCCATTTCCTACGTGCATGAGGCAAGGGATGGCCTGAAACCCGACGTGATGTTCGTGTTTGATCTCGAATTCCCTGCCAGCTTCACGCCGGTCAATACGGATGGCGAGACCGCCGAGTTCACGCTACTGCCGGTGGCCGAGGTGATGGAGATCACCCGGGCCACGCGCGATTTCAAGTTCAACTGCGCCTTGGTCAATATCGATTTCTTCGTGCGCCACGGCGTCCTCGCGCCAGACCATCCCGACTATGTGGAGATCCAGCGCGGTCTGCACCGATGAGCGGCGCGCTGACCGGCGCCCGCTTTGCCGAGGCCGTGGCGGAACTGACCGCTTCCGACCGCGATCTTGCCCGGGTGGTCGATCAATTCGGCCCGCCCGCGCCGCGCCGCCGCAAGCAGGGCTTCGCGACACTGATGCTGCTGATACTGGAGCAGCAGGTCTCGCTGGCGTCGGCGCGCGCGACCTACGGCCGGCTTGAGGTGCTGCTGGGCGGGCGGCTTGAGCCGGAACGGTTTCTCGCGCTCGACGACGCGGCGCTCAAGGGCGCCGGGCTGTCACGCCAGAAGGCGCGCTATGGCCGCGCGCTGGCGGGCGCGGTCGCGGACGGGGAACTCAGGCTGGACCGGCTGGCGCGGCTGGACGACGATGAGGTGCGCGCGCGCCTGACCGCGATCACCGGGATCGGCGCCTGGACCGCCGATGTCTATCTGATGATGGCGCTCGGCCGGCCCGACATCTGGCCGGTCGGCGACCTGGCGCTGGCGGTCGCCGCGGAAAAGGTCAAACGCCTGCCGGCGCGGCCCGACCCTTTGGCGCTGGTGGCGCTGGGCGAAGCCTGGCGTCCGTGGCGCGCGGTTGCCGCGCGCATCCTCTGGCACTATTACCTCAACACCATTCGTAGTTCCAAGGATCGCTGATCATGACCGACGTTCCGCAACTCACCGGCCCCGCCTTCGGCCCCGCCGGCGGCGGCGCGCCCAAGAGGCTGGTGATCCTGCTGCATGGTTATGGCGCCAATGGCGACGACCTGATCGGGCTCGCTCCGCCGCTGTCACAGGTGCTGCCGGATGCCGAGTTCCTGTCGCCCAACGCGCCCTACCCGTGCGCCCAGAATCCGTTCGGCGGGCTTCAGTGGTTCGATGTGTGGAACCGGGATGACGAGAACCGGCTGGCCGAGGTTCGCAAGACGGCGGTGATCGTCGACGGGTTCATCGACCAGGCGCTGGAAGCGCGCGGGCTGACCGACGCCGATCTGGCGCTGGTCGGGTTTTCGCAGGGCACCATGCTGTCGCTGCATGTGTCGATGCGGCGCGCCGCGCCCTGCGCCGCGGTGCTGGGTTTTTCCGGCCGGCTGGAATCGCCCGAGACGCTGCCCGACGAGATCACCGCCCGCCCAAAGGTCATGCTGATCCACGGCGAGCAGGACGAGATGCTGCCGATTGCCATGATGGAGGCGGCCGCCGAGACACTGACCGCCAACGGTGTTGCCGTCGAAACCTACCGCCGGCCCGGCCTCGGCCACGGCATCGATCCGGACGGGCTGAAGCTCGGCGCCGGTTTCCTGAGCGTCGCGTTCGACCGCGCCTGACCAGCCCTGATCGTTCATGAATTTTCCTTCTGAGTTGCGCGCCCGCTTGCCCGGCATATTGCGTGCGCTGGCCGTGGGACTGCCGGCGGGCTTTCTGTTCGACTGGCTGGATACGCCGATTCCCTGGATGATCGGCCCGATGATCGCGGTCGCGGCGGTCAATCTTTTCGGCGTGCGGGTTTATTCTGTGCCCTATGGCCGCCAGATGGGGCAGGTGATCATCGGCTCCGCTGTCGGGCTCTATTTTACGCCGCCGGTGGTGGCCGCGCTGAGCACGCAATATGCCGCTATCACGCTGGCTACCCTGTCCGCCTTTCTGATCGGCGGGTTGGGCGCGCTGATTATGAGCCGGGTGTCCGGCGTTGATGGCAAATCCGCTTTCTTCGCCTCGATCCCAGGCGGCTCGATGGCCATGGTGGTGCTGGCCGAGCGCTACGGCGCCGCCGTCCCGCCGGTCGCGGTCGCCCATAGTCTGCGGGTCTCGCTGGTCATTATCGTGGTGCCATTCGCGCTGACCTATGGCGGCGTGCCAATGGAATTTTCCGCCTACCGGCCGCAGCTTGGACTCGACGTGCCCGTGCTCATCGCCTGGATCGGCGCCGGCTTCCTGGTGGGGGAAATTACCGAACGGCTGCGGCTGCATAACGGCTATCTGCTGATGCCGATTTTCATGGGCGCGGGGCTAACCGCCGCCGGGGTCGAACTATCCGCCGTGCCGTCCTGGCTGATCGACTTCGCCCAGCTCATGTTCGGGCTGGTGCTGGGATCACGCTACGAGCGCGCGTTCTTTGCCCGTCACCGGATGTTCATCCCGTTTGCCCTGTTCAACGCGGTGTTCATCCTGATCGCGTCCGCGCTGGTCGGCGTGGCGATCGCCTGGGGCTTCGGCTTGCCGGTCGCCACCATGATCATCGCGACCGCGCCCGGCGGCATGGGTGAGATGACCATCGTTGCGCAGGCGCTGCAGATCGGCGTGCCGCTGGTCGTCGCCTTCCATTTGTTTCGCATCGTGGTGGTCAATTTGGGCACCCAGCAAATCTACACGCTGGCTATGTGGCTGCGCGGACGATTTAAGGGCGAGCCCTCGGCTTGAACGGCGCCCCGCCGAAGGGTAGCGTTGCCAGATTGCAAAGCGAGGAGACCGCACAGATGGGCAAGGTACTGACCGACCAGGAGGTCGCTTCCTACAAGAGCGACGGGTTTTTCGGCCCGATCGATCTGTTCGACGCCGACGAAATCGCCGAGATCCGTCGCAAGGTGGAAGCGGCCGAGGCCGAGGTCGGCGAACAGATCCAGAAACGCTGCAAGATCAAGGCGCATCTGCCGTTTCCCTGGCTGTGCGATGTGATCTCCCATCCCCGCCTGCTGGACGCGGTCGAGGATATCATCGGGCCGAATATCCTGTGCTGGGGGTCGAGCTTCTTCGAGAAGGAGGCGCGCGACCCCGGCTTCGTCTCGTGGCACCAGGATTCGACCTATTACGGGATAGAGCCGCCCGACACGCTGACCGCGTGGCTGGCGATCAGTGACAGCACGCTGCAAAGCGGCTGCGTGAAGTTCATTCCCGGCAGTCAGGACAAGGGCGTCTATCACCATGACGAGAGCCGGGCGGAGAACAACCTGCTGTCGCGCGGCCAGACCATAGAAAGCGTCGAGGTCGACAAGGCGGTGGCGATGGAACTGCGTGCCGGCCAGTTCTCCTTCCACAAGGAGGATACGGTCCATGCGTCCGAGCCCAACCGGTCCGACGACCGCCGCATCGGCCTGTCCATCCATTACGTGCCGCCGACCATTCGCGACGTGAAATATCCGGGTGCGTCGGCGATGCTGCTGCGGGGCGAGGACACGCAGGGACATTGGGCCCGCGACCCGTGGCCCGGCAAGGACTGGGATCCTGCCTGCCTGGCCGCCCTGGATAACGCGTGGCGGCTTTACCAGTCGTCGGCAGGCACGGGAGACGGTGCCTGACGGCGGCGCAATTTGTTGACTCGGAGGGGGCGTCGTGGGCTTGATTGACGCCCGGTCGGTGCCCGTCGTGGCGCCGGTGATGGGTTAATGGCATAGGGAGACGGAAGGTGATGAAAATACACATCATGCTGATTACAACCGCCGTGGCGGCGATGGTTGCCGCGCCGGCGATTGCGCAACAAACCTATTCGATTGGCACCAACAAGCAGGGCTCTCTCGCCTTCGGCGTCGGTACCGCGGTGTCGAAGCTGATGAACGTGAAAGCCGGGCTGCTGTTTCGGGTGAAGCCG
>JAZFSB010000289.1:0-2143 GCA_036445935.1 Alphaproteobacteria bacterium
ATCTCGTCGCGAAAGATCGCCTCGTCGGTATATAGACAACGGTGAACCCGGTCATCAAAGATCAGTTCGTCGAAATCGTATTCCGTGGCCGGCGTCGGGCGGCTGATCGGTTCATAAAGCGTCATGGCTTGGCTTCACATTCAAAAAAAATCGAAATATTCGTTCTGCTCCCAGACGGTTACAGCGTCGGCGTCATCCGGTGGGCCGCTCCGCGCCACGAACTGGTTGTAGCGCTCAAGCTCGGCGCGTTTGAGGCTCTGGAAGTAGTCTATATAAGGTTCGCCGAATTCGCGCCGGAAAACCGCGCTGCCGTTGAGCGCCTCGAGTGCGTCGGGCAGGCTGGTCGGCAGCATCGGCCGGTCGGCTTCGTAAGGTTCGTCATCGGCGGGCCAAGGCTGCGCATCCTGCTCGATGCCGTCCAGCCCGGCGACGATCTGAGACGCGATGAACAGATAGGGATTGGCGGCGGGCTCGCCGATGCGGTTCTCCAAGCGTGTCGCCGGATCACCGGCGCCGCCCAGCACGCGGACCATGGTGCCGCGATGGTCATGGCCCCAGGTCGCCCGGTCCGGCGCCAGCGAATTGGGCAGGAAGCGGCGATAGCCGTTGATCGTTGGCGTGGCAAACACCGTCGCGGGCGCCGCATGGTTCAGCAATCCGGCCAGGTACGATTTGCCAAGCGGCGACAGATATTCATCGGCCGTGTCGGGCATGCACAAATTGTTACCGCTGGCGCGATCGATCAGCGACTGATGCAGGTGCCAGCCGTTCGAATAAAAGCCGGGGAAGGCGGGCCGGCACATGAAGCTGGCAAAATAGCCCAGCCGGCGGCAGACCTGACGCGTCGCGGTGCGGAACAGCACGTAATCGTCGGCGGCTCGCAACGCCGTCTCGGCCGCGAAGGTGCATTCAAGCTGGCCCGGCCCGTACTCGTTCTCGATGGAGCGCAGCGGCAGGTCGATCTTCTCATAGGCCTCGGCCAGTGCGCCGATAACCGGCTGCATCAGGTCCATATTGGTTTCGGAATGGTACAGATAGCCGGGCTCGACCGGCGAGGTCTCGATCGGCCGGCCGCGCCGCCCCGGTATGCCGGTATGTTCGGGCCCCAGCCGGTCTTCCTCGACCCGGCGCAGGTACCATTCGATCTCCAGCCCGACCTTGAGCTCCATGCCCTTGTCCGCTAGCCGCGCTACCTGGCGGCGCAGCACGTGGCGGCTGGAAAAGGGGAACGGCGTGCCGTCGGTGAAATATTCGTCGCACAGGATCCAGCCGACACCGGGCGCCCAGGGCAGGGTGCGGAACGTCGTCGGGTCGGGCACGACGATGAGGTTGGGCGAGCCGGTCATCTTGTCCATGCCCATGCCGCCGCCCCGCGTGAACGAGCGGAATACCCGCCCACCCGACGCATCCAGCGTGAAGGTCGCCACGTTGATGTTGTAGCCCTCGGTCAGCGCGGCGAGAAATACCGGCGTCGAAACCGCCTTGGCGCGCGCGCTGCCATGCGTATCGGCCCAAACGATCCGCACCAGCCGCAACTCATCCGCCTCGACACGCCGGCGAAGCTCGTCGGCGCACGCCCGTTGTTCGTCCGTCCAGAGCCCGTGCCGGTCAATAAAACCTTGATCCATCCCGATTAAATTCCAGTCAGCCTGTAAAACACCGGCGCCAGATTAGCGCGGCTGAACCCGTCGGAAAAGCTCTGCCAGGCAACCCGCTTGTCCCGTCACGGTGTCGTCCCGAACACGAAAATTCAGACCATGACCCGATCAGAGCGCCCGGCTGGCCCCACCATCGACTTCCATCAGCGCGCCATTGATGAAACTTGCCTGTTCCGAGCATAGATATGTCGCCAGCGCCGCCACATCCTCGGAACGGCCAATGCGTCCGAGCGGAATATTCGCGGTAGATTCAGCGATGATTTCCTCGACCGGCCGGTTGGCGAGCTTCGCCTTCTGCGCCACCAGCGTCTGCTGGCGGGGCGTTGCCGTTGCGCCCGGGTTGATGCCGTTGACCAGCACGTTATCGGGGCCGCAATCCTCGGCCAGCGACTGGGTGATATTGAGCAGCGCCGCGTTGATCGCCCCGCCGGCAAGGTAGCGCGCGGTGGGGTGATGCCCGCCCCGCCCGATGATGTTGACGACGC
>JAZFSB010000290.1:0-13464 GCA_036445935.1 Alphaproteobacteria bacterium
ACGGCGGCGATGGTGCCGAAAATCGGCCGGGTAAAGGTGATCGCCGTCAGGTCGGCCAGCGGAATCCGGGTTGCCCCCATGAAATAGAACACGGTGACGAAGAACGCGAGGGAGCCGCGCAGGGCCAGCCAGCCGATCTTGCGCGTCTTCAACTGGCCGATGCCGTGCCGCGCCAGCCACGGCAGCATGAAGATCATGCCGAATAGGCTGCGGAACATCACCGCCTCAAGCACCGGGATTTCGGGCACCACCTGGCGCACGCAGGTGATGGTCAGCGGGAACCCGATCGCCGCGAGCGTGAGCCACAACGTTGCCCGGATCGGCGCTGGAAGATTTTTTAGAGAACTGAAGGACGGGGGCATCGCGGTTTTATAGGCTCGCCCGGCGGCGAGCGCCATTAGCAACACAGAAGTATATCATTATAAACATTAGGGGTATACCATCAGCGCGCATGATGATAATCATTCGCAATGAGAATCGTTATCAACACCGTCAGGCGGCATTTGATAACGCCCGGCGGATCAACGAGAAAAGGGAAAACATGAGACGCACAGGTTTATATTTGCTCGCCCTGCTGGCCGGGCTGCTCGCCCCGGCCGCCATATCGATGGCGGCGGAGGTCAATATCTATTCCTACCGCAAGGAAGCGCTGATCCGCCCGCAGCTCGAGGCGTTCAGCAAGGCGACTGGCATTTCCTATAACCTGATCACCGGCTCCAGCGGCGGTCTGCTGCAGCGCCTCAAGAACGAGGGGCGCAACAGCCCCGCCGACGTGCTGCTGACCGTCGATGCCGGCAGGCTGCACCGCGCCCTGGAGATGGGATTGTTGCAGCCGATCCGCTCGCCCGTGCTGGAAGCGACAATACCCGCCCGGTTCCGCGACCCTGCGGGCCACTGGTTCGGGCTCGGCATCCGGGCGCGGGCGATTTTCTACAACAGCAAAACCATCAAGCCGTCCGATCTTTCGAGCTACGAGGCGCTGGCCGATGCCAAATGGAAAGGGCGGATACTGATCCGCTCGTCGTCCAATATCTACAACCAGTCGCTGCTGGCCTCGATGATCCACCATAACGGCAAGCAAAAGGCGCTGGCCTGGGCGCGCGCCATCGTCGCCAACCTGGCGCGCCGGCCGCAGGGTGGCGACCGCGACCAGCTCCGCGCGGCGGCGGCCGGCGAAGGCGATATCGCCATCGCCAACAGCTATTACTACGCGCGCCTGCTGAACTCGAAAAAGCCGGCGGACCGCAAGGTCACCGACATCGTCAAGCCGTTCTGGCCCAACCAGGCGGGACGCGGCACGCATGTCAATGTCAGTGGCGGCGGCGTCACCGCGCACGCGCCCAACAAGGCGAGCGCGATCCGGCTGCTGGAATTCATGGTGACGCCCGAAGCGCAGCGCATCTACGCCGAGATCGGCAATGAACTGCCGGTGCGCCAGGGCGTAAAGCTATCGCCGGTGGTGGCCGGGATGGGCAGTTTCAAAATGGACGCCATGCCGCTTCGCATCCTGGGCGAAAACAACGCCCAGGCGGTACGCTTGTTCGACCGCGCCGGCTGGCGTTGATCTAACGCGGACACGCACCGGCCCGCTTTTGCTTGAGCGAAAAATCCTACGCGGCGGCGTGAATGCCCGCTTTGTTGACCTCGTCGCCGACCGCCGATTCGAACTGCTTGAAATTGACCTCGAACTGCTTGGCCAGATCCTGCGCCGTCGCGTCATAGGCGCCCTTGTCCGACCAGGTATTGCGCGGTTTGAGCACATCGGCCGGCACGTCCGGGCAGTTTTCGGGTATCTGCAGGCCGAAGTTCGGATCGGACGCGACCCCGACCGAGGCCAGCTTGCCGTCCAGCGCCGCGCGCACCATGGCCCGCGTATGGGCGATCTTCATGCGCTCGCCGACGCCGTAGGCGCCACCGCTCCAGCCGGTATTGACCAGCCAGCAATTGGCGCCGTGCTTGGCGATGCGTTCGCCCAGCAGCTTGGCGTAGACGGTCGGGTGACGCGGCAGGAAGGGCGCGCCGAAGCAGGTCGAAAAAGTCGCTTCCGCGCCTGCCGTCATGCCACGCTCGGTGCCGGCCACCTTGGCCGTGTAGCCCGACAGGAAGTGATACATCGCCTGTTCCGGCGTCAGCTTGCTGATCGGCGGCAACACGCCGAACGCATCCGCGGTCAGCATGACGACGTTTTCGGGATGGCCGCCCATGCCGGTGTCGCTGACATTGTCCAGATAGTCGATCGGATAGGACGAGCGCGCGTTCTCTGCCAGCGAGCCGTCGTCGAAATCGGGCATCCGGGTTTCGGGATCCAGCACCACGTTCTCTAGCACGGTGCCGAAGCGCCGCGAGGCGGCGTAGATCTCGGGCTCGGCCGCGGCCGACAGGTTGATGGTCTTGGCGTAGCAGCCGCCCTCGAAATTGAACACGCCATTGTCCGACCAGCCATGCTCGTCATCGCCGATCATGGTGCGGGTCGAATCCGACGACAGGGTGGTCTTGCCGGTGCCCGACAGGCCGAAGAAGATCGCGGCGTCGCCCTTGGGGCCGATATTGGCCGAACAATGCATCGGCAGCACGCCGACAGCCGGAAGGATGTAGTTCATCACGCCGAAGATGGTCTTCTTGATCTCGCCGGTGTAATGGCTGCCGCCGACCAGGATCATCTTCTTGGCGATATTGACCAGGATACAGACTTCGCTCTTGGTGCCGTCGGTGTCCGGGTTGGAGTGGAAGTCCGGCGCCTGCAACACGGTCCAGGTCGGCACGAAATCGCCCAGCGCGTCGGTCGGCGGACGGATGAACATGTTGCGCGCGAACAGGCTGTGCCACGCGTTTTCGGTGATCACCCGGACCGGCAGGCGGAATTGCGGATCGGCGCCGGCATAAACGTCCTGGATGAACGCCTCGCGGCCGTTGAAATACTCCAGCATCCTGGTATGGACGAGGTCGAATTTCTCCGGCGTGATAGGCTGGTTGACTGGCCCCCACCAGATATCGTCCTTGCTCGACGGCTCCTCGACCATGAACTTGTCGCCGGGCGAGCGGCCGGTATATTCGCCAGTCTCGGTAACGAACGCGCCGTCGATCGACAGCACGCCTTCGCCGCGTCGCAGGCCGGCTTCGTAAAGCGGCGGCGCCGACAGGTTCCAATGGGCCGTCGAAACCCCGGTGAGCCCATGAGTCTCCAAACCGTGACGGCTGATATGCTGTCCCTTCTTTTCCACGTCTCTCTCCTGAAAACAGTAGGCTTTCCCCGGGAAACACCCTGGCGCGAAAACCGGTTATTGTACAATACCTGAGTTCGCCGCTGGGGCGAATTGACCGATAAAATAACGGCTCCGATCCGTGACCGCAACCGTTTGAATGAGCGTCAGCTGGCCGCGCGCGCGATTGTGATCATTTCCACCAGCGCCGCCCGCGCGCCAGCCGCATCGGCGACCGGAGAGGCAAATTCGAGCCGCGCGACCGCGCCGTCCAGGCGAAGATCGCACCCTTCGGGGTCAATCCCGGTCATTTGCCAGGCGCCACCCCCGCGCGCCAGCAAACGGGTCGCGCAGAGCGCCAGCGCATCGGCATGGTCTTTGTTCATATGCGCGACGATATCGGGGCCAGCGGCAGCCAGCTGGGCCGCGCCAGCATCGTGGAAGCGCCAGTCCGCGCTGTCGATCCAACGGATTTCGCCGAAACCGGCCACCAGATGGGCGCGCGCCACCTCCAGCCGGTGGAGATGAAAATCGGCAAACCCGGCATACAGCCCGGCGGCGGGGTGGCGCGCGCAGAATCGCGCCAGCAGGCCGGGGGTATCGTCGCGGACCAGCCGGCCCAGCAGCGTGACCCTGGGGCCGGTCAGCGGATCGTCCAGCCCGCCCGTGCCGTCGAACAGCAGCGAGACGCGCGGGTCCGCGCCGGCATTGCGTGTATGTTCGGCAAGGTCCGAGATCAGCAGCAGCGGGCTTGCGTCGGGCGCGCAGGCCGTCAGGACCAGCGAGGCGAAGGGCGCGCCGTCGTCGGTCAGCGCGGTCGCCAGCGCCGCGCGGTCGGCGGCGCGCACCAGCCTACGCGCCCGCTGGCCGGGATCAGCATCCGGTTCGCTCATGACGGTATTCTCGGGCGCGGGGCGGTGGCCGGTCAAGCGGCCTGGCGCTTGTCTCAGCCGTCCCGGCTTCCCATCTAAAAGAAGCGAAATATCGGCAAATAGCCACCTTGGCGCCGCAATTCCGCCTGAATTGGTGGCAAAGCTGCCTCAACCCACCGGTACGGTGGATAAGGATAATGCGGCAGGCCCGTCAGGGCGGCCGGAAACAGGGGGGAAAACCCGTGACGCAGACAATCGCCCTGGTCGATGACGACAGAAACATCCTGACCTCGGTCTCGATGGCGCTTGAGGCCGAGGGCTTCGCTGTCCAGACCTTCACCGACGGCGACACCGCGCTGCGGGGCCTGAGCGCGCGCCCCGCCGACCTTGCCATTCTCGATATCAAGATGCCCCGCATGGACGGGATGGAGCTGCTGGCGGCGCTGCGCCGCAACGGCGACATTCCGGTCATCTTCCTGACCTCCAAGGACGAGGAGGTGGACGAGATTCTGGGGCTGCGGCTGGGCGCCGACGATTACGTCAAGAAGCCGTTTTCCCAGCGCCTGCTGCTGGAACGCATTCGCGCGGTGCTGCGCCGGCGCGATCTGGCCGCCGCCGGGGCCGACGGCGAGGAGGTAGAGCCGCCTTTGACGCGGGGCCAGCTGGCGCTCGATTCCGCACGTCACCTTTGCACCTGGGGCGACCAGGCGGTTAATCTAACGGTCACGGAGTACCTGATTGTCAAGGCGCTGGCCTTGCGGCCGGGCCACGTGAAGACCCGCGACCAACTTATGGATGCCGCCTACGGCGAGAATATCTATGTCGACGACCGCACCATCGACAGCCACATCAAGCGCCTGCGCAAGAAGTTCAAGAATGTCGATTCCGGCTTCGCGGGAATCGAAACGCTGTACGGCATCGGCTATCGCTACCGCGACGGGTAGGGCGCCTTGGCGCTAAGGCTGCCGCGACTGGCGCGGCCACGGGCGCATGACAGTGTCCCTCGCCACCGTCTTATTTCGCCGCTGACGCGGCGCATTCTCTATATCAATATCGCCGCCCTGCTGGTCCTCGTGGCCGGGTTGCTCTATCTCGGGCGCTATCAGGACAATCTGATCGAGGCCGAGCTTCAGTCGATGCGCACCCAGGCGGAAATCTTCGCCGGCGCGCTGGGCCAGGGCGCGCACGGTACCCTGTCCGACGGCACCACGGTGCTCAGGCGCGGCGCGGCCAGCCCGATGTTACGCCGGCTGGTCCAGCCCACGCGTCTGCGCGCCCGCCTGTTCACGCCGGAGGGGCTGCTGCTGGCCGACAGCCGCGCGCTCTTCGCCCCGGGCTCCGCGACGGTCCGGGTGATTTCCCTGCCGCCGCCCGACGAAGGCGGGCAGATCACCCGCCTGGTGTTCGACATCTATGAATGGATCGTGTCGCTGCTGCCCGGCCGTCGGGTGCTGGAACCCTATGTCGAACGGCTGGATTTGCACGCGCGTGATTTTCCCGAGGCGGTGAAAGCGCTGGCCGGCGGCACCGACAGCGCCGTGCGCATCGACGATACCGGCGCCCTGTTGCTCAGCGTCGCGGTCCCGGTGCAGCGCTTCAAGCAGGTGCTGGGCGGACTGCTGCTGACCGGCCAGGGCAATGCCATCGACGAGGCGGTGCGCGAAGTCCGGTTCGATATATTGAAGGTCTTCGGTCTGGCGCTGGCCGTCACCGTGCTGTTGTCGCTCTATCTGGCCGGCAGCATCGTCCGCCCGCTCCGGCTGCTGGCCGCCGCCGCCAACCGGGTCCGGCTGGCCCCCGGCCGCGAACAGACGATTCCGGATTTTGCCGGCCGCGATGACGAGATCGGCGCGCTGGCCACCGATTTGCAGGCGATGACGGCGGCGCTGTGGCTGCGGCTCAACGCGATCGAAAGCTTCGCCGCCGATGTCGCGCATGAGATCAAGAACCCGCTGACCTCGCTGCGCAGCGCCGTCGAAACCGCCGCCCGCATCGACGACCCGGCGCAGCAACGCCAGCTCATGGACATAATTCTCGATGACGTGCAGCGGCTGGACCGGCTGATCTCGGACATCTCCGACGCTTCGCGGCTGGATACCGAGCTTGCCCGCGAGGAGCATGAGCCGATCGCTCTCGACCGGCTGCTCGCCGCCCTGGGCGAGGTGCACCGCGCGACCGGCAGTGACGGCAAGCCCGAGGTCGCCGTCACCGTCGAGCAACCCGGCCCGTACCGCGTCGCCGGAATCGAAAGCCGGCTGGTGCAGGTCTTCCAGAACCTGTTGAGCAATGCGTTCTCTTTCAGCCCCGCCGGCGGCAAGGTCGCGATCGACCTGCGGCGCAACGGCGATGCCATCATCGCCACCATAGATGACGACGGGCCGGGAATCCCGGAAAGCGGACTCGACCGGGTGTTCGACCGATTCTACTCGGAACGGCCCGAGGGTGAACGGTTTGGCACCCATTCCGGGCTGGGCCTGTCAATTTCGCGCCAGATCATCGAAGCGCATGGCGGACGCATAAGCGCCGAAAACCGGGTTGCCGCTGATGGCGGCATCAAGGGCGCGCGTTTCATTGTGCACCTGCCGGCGGCGCCGTGACCGGGGCCGACGCGGCGCCGGTTCACGCGACCTGTGTCGCCATCGACGGGGCCGGCGTGCTGATCCGGGGTGCGTCCGGCGCCGGCAAGTCGGACCTGGCGCTGCGGCTGATCGATGGCGGGGCGGCGCTGGTGGCCGACGACCAGGTCGCGCTCGAGACCCGTGAGGGGGAGCTCTGGGTGCGGGCGCCCGCGCGGCTGCGGGGCCGCCTGGAAGTGCGCGGCGTCGGTATCGTCGATCTGCCGTCGGTCGAGGCCGCCCGACTGGTCCTGGTGGTCGATCTGGTTGCCACGGACACCATCGAGCGCCTGCCCGAGGCCGCGTGCGAGACGATCCTGGGCACGGTTCTGCCGCGCCTCCGCATTGCGCCGTTCGAGAGCTCCGCCCCCGCCAAGCTGCGGCTTGCCGCACGCCAGGCAACGCGCGATAGTAAGCCCCGATCATGACCAAGACCGCGAACAGTGGTGCGCTGGCCACCGCCGCCGAACAGCCGGACAGACGGCTCCGGGTCGTCCTGATCACCGGCATGTCGGGCGCCGGGCGGTCGTCCGCGCTCAAGGCGCTTGAAGATATCGGCTATGAGGCGGTCGATAATCTGCCACTGTCGCTGCTGGCCAGCCTGGTCGCGTCGACCGTCGGCACCGAGCGCTCGCTGGCCATCGGTATCGATATCCGGACCCGCGATTTCGGCGTCGAGTCCATCCTGCAGGAACTCGATGCGCTGATGCGCGATCCGGGCACCGACGTGCAGCTCCTGTTTCTGGACTGCGAGGACGATACGCTCCGCCTGAGATATTCCGAAACGCGACGCCGTCATCCGCTGGCCGGCGACCGGCCGTTGATGGACGGCATCCATCATGAACGCCGCCTGGTGTCACCGCTGCGCGCGCGCGCCGACCTGGTGATCGACACCACCGGGCTGACGCAGAACGACCTGCGCCGCAAGCTGGGTCAGCAATATGCCATCGGGGCGGAAACGTCATTCACGCTGTTTCTGGTCTCGTTCGCCTATCGCAACGGCGTGCCGCGCGAATCCGACCTGGTGTTCGACGTCCGCTTTCTTGATAACCCGCATTACAAGGCCGACCTCAGGCCCTTGACCGGGCTGGACCCCGATGTTGCCGGCTTTATTGCCCGCGATCCGGGATTTACAGGGTTCTTTGGCGGGCTGACCGGTCTGTTGGCGCCGCTGCTGCCACGTTTCCGGAACGAGGGCAAAAGTTACCTGACCATATCGGTCGGCTGCACCGGCGGACAGCATCGCTCGGTCTATGTCGCCGAACGGCTGGCGCGGTGGCTGCGCGACCAGGGCGAGCAGGTCAGCGTCACCCACCGCGAACTCATGCCCCAGCCACCCAAATCCGCGCCTGACGCAGACCATTAGGAACACAACATGATCGGCATCGTTCTAGTCACCCACGGACGGCTCGCCGACGAGTTGGTGAACGCGCTACGGCACGTGGTCGGCGAAGAAGACGACATTGCCACGGTCTGCATCCATTCGGACGACGACATGGAGCAGCGTCGACGCGACATCATCGATACCATCGCCAGCGTCAATAGCGGCGCCGGCGTCGTGCTGCTGACCGACATGTTTGGCGGCACCCCGTCGAACCTGGCCATTTCGGTGATGAACGAAACCGAGGTCGAGGTGATCGCCGGGGTCAACCTGCCGATGCTGATCCAGCTTGCCCAGACACGGCGCACCAGCGATCTTGCCAAGGCAGTGTCCGAAGCCCAGGAAGCCGGGCGCAAATACATCAACATCGCCTCGCGGCTGCTGGCCGAACGGGACGGATGAGCGCACCCGCGGGCCGACGGGTCACCATCGTCAACAAGCGCGGGTTGCATGCCCGGGCGGCGGCCCGCTTCGCCCGGTTGGCGGAAACTTTCGCCGCCGAGGTGACTGTCACGGGCAACGGGCTGACCGTGCCGGGCCGATCAATCATGGGGTTGATGATGCTGGCCGCCGGCCCCGGCACTGCAATCGAGATCACCGCCCGTGGAGACGACGGTGCCGCCGCGCTGGATGCGCTGACGGCCCTTGTCGAGGATGGATTTGAAGAGGAATAGCCCAAAGAGACGGCGGCAAGCGGCTTTAACCTTGCTTTCTCGCGATTCTAGCTGCTATACGGCGCGATCCTTGACTGAGCGAAGCGACCGCCAGCCTATCCATTCAGGAGTACATTATGAGTGCCGAGAACGACTATCTGGTAGCGGACATATCGCTCGCCGATTGGGGCCGTAAGGAAATTGAGATCGGCGAGGCCGAAATGCCCGGCCTGATGTCGACATGCGAGGAATTTGGCGAATCGAAGCCGTTGAAGGGCGCGCGCATCGCCGGCTCGCTGCATATGACGATCCAGACCGCGGTGCTGATCGAAACCCTCCAGAAGCTCGGCGCCGAAGTCCGCTGGGCTTCATGCAATATTTATTCGACCCAGGATCATGCCGCCGCCGGCATCGCCGCCACCGGCACCCCGGTCTTCGCCTATAAGGGCGAAACGCTGGAGGATTACTGGGATTACGCGCACCGCATCTTCGAATGGTCGGACGGCGGCACGCCTAACATGATCCTGGATGACGGCGGCGATGCGACAGCCCTGGTCCATGTCGGCATCAAGGCCGAAAAGGATATCTCGGTGCTGGACAAGCCCGGCAACGAGGAAGAAGAGGTGATGTTCGCCGCCATTCGCAAGCGGGTGGCGGAAAAGCCCGGCTGGTACAGCGAACTGGGCAAGAACATCAAGGGCGTGACCGAGGAAACCACCACCGGCGTGCATCGCCTGTATCAGATGGAACGCGACGGCTCGCTGCTGTTCCCGGCCATCAACGTCAATGATTCCGTCACCAAGTCGAAGTTCGACAACCTGTATGGCTGCCGCGAGTCGTTGGTCGACGGCATCCGCCGCGGCACCGATGTCATGATGGCCGGCAAGGTCGCCGTGGTCGCGGGCTACGGCGATGTCGGCAAGGGCTCGTCACAGTCGCTGCGCAACGCGGGCTGCCGCGTGCTGGTCACCGAGATCGACCCGATCTGCGCCTTGCAGGCCGCGATGGAAGGCTTCGAGGTGGTGACCATGGAGCAGGCCGTCCCGCAGGGTGATATTTTTGTTACCACGACCGGCAATGTCGACGTCATCACGATCGACCATATGCGTGGCATGAAGGATCGCGCGATCGTCTGCAATATCGGCCATTTCGACAGCGAAATTCAGGTCGGCGCGCTGAAAAACCACAAATGGACCAACATCAAGCCGCAGGTCGATGAGATAGAGCTGTCCGAGGGACGGCGGATCATCCTGCTGTCCGAAGGCCGGCTGGTAAACCTGGGCAACGCGATGGGCCATCCCAGCTTCGTCATGAGCGCATCCTTCACCAACCAGGTGCTGGCCCAGATCGAGCTCTGGACGCGGCCGGAGGACTACGAGAAAAAGGTTTACGTGCTGCCCAAGCATCTTGACGAAAAGGTCGCGATGCTGCATCTCGCCAAGGTCGGCGCCAACCTGTCGAAACTGAGCGACCACCAGGCCAAATATCTCGACCTGCCGGTCGATGGTCCGTTCAAGCCCGAACATTACCGTTACTGAGGCACGATTGCGGGGCCGCCATACGGGGGAGGCATGGGTGTGAAGTCGGGATTACGCGTGTCAGTCGCGACGATGCTTCTGTGGCCCGCGCCCGCGCTCGCCGCCGATATGGCCATGGCGGTCCTCGTCCCGTTCGCCCTGCTTGGCGCGCTGGCTATCGCCGTCGTCACAACCATCACCATCGGCCGCCGCGCGCGCCGCGCCGAAGACCGGGTCGCCGCGCTGGAAGCCAGCGCCCGTCTTGAAGCGGCGGTGTCCGTGGTGCGCGGCGAGCAGGTCATTCTGTGGACCACCGACACTGGCGCCGAGACCGCATCCGCTGGAATGGGCGCGCTGCTTGGGCTGGAAGAGGCGCGGGATGGCTGGTACGCGGCGCTGCACGACCTGCTTGAGCCCACCGACGCCGAGGCGCTTCGACGTGCCGTTGAAGTCCTGCGCGCGGAACGCCGCGCGTTCGATATTTCGGTGCGCACCAACGACGGCGCCCGGACCTTGGTGGTGCGTGGCGATTGCGTCGCGGCGGAAGACGGCACGGCAACATTCCTGACCGTCGCCGATCGCTCGGTCGATGCAGCGCGCATCGATCGGCTAGGCGCCGAATCGCAGCGTATGCACGCGCTGGTCGACGCGCTGCCCTTGCCGGTCTGGCTGCGCGACACCGAACTGGGGCTGGTCCACGTCAACCGGGCCTATCGCGACGCGGTCGAGGCCGACGAAGACATGGCGATCGGCGATCTGCCGGAAATCGCCGCCGGGATCGGCCCGACCGGCGGGCGCACCATCGCCGCCAGGGCGCGCGCGGCGCAAGCGCCCCAGCACGAACAGCGCCATATCGTCATCGATGGGACACGCCGGCTGGTCGATCTGGTCGAGTCGCCCCTGCCGGCAACCGGCGGCGGGGTCGGATTCGCCATAGACCAGACCCGGGTCGAGGAAATCCAGGAAGAGCTCAAGCGCTATGTCGGCGGCCATGAGGTTATCCTGCAGAACCTCGGCACCGCGATCGCGATCTACGGCCCGGATCAGTCGTTGCAATTTTTCAACAACGCCTTCCTCAGGCTCTGGGACCTGGATGAGGCGTGGTTGCGCGCGGCCCCACGCATGGGAGAGGTGCTGGAAAAGCTGCGCGAGCTCCGGCGCCTGCCCGAGCACGCCGATTTCCCGGCTTTCAAGAACGATCAGCTCCGCCTGTTCACCACCCTGATCGAGCCGGCCGAGGAAATGATCCACCTGCCCGACGGCAAGACTCTGCGCTCGGTGGCTCTTCCTCACCCGTTTGGCGGGCTGCTGCTTTTGTGGGAGGACGTGACCGACGCGCTGGCGCTGGAGCGCAATTATAACACGCTGATCGCGGTGCAGCGCGAAACGCTGGACAATCTGTTCGAAGGGGTCGCGGTGATCGGCGCCAATGGCCGGCTGCGCCTGTCCAACCCGGCCTTCGGCAATATGTGGCGAGTTTCGGCCTACGAACTCGCGAACGAACCGCACATCTCGGAAATTGTCGAGCACATGGCTGACCTGCTCGGCCGGGGCGAAAATTGGGCGGACGAAAAGCAACAGCTGATCGGCGAGCTGACCGACCGCGAGCCGCGCAATGGCCGCATCGAGCGCGCCGACGGCGTCGTGCTGGATTTCGCCTCCATGCCGCTGCCTGACGGCGCCGTGCTGCTCAGCTATCTCGACGTTACCGCCGCGATCAACATGGAGCGCGCGCTACGCGAACGCAACGAAGCGCTGGAAATGGCGGACCAGCTCAAATCCGAGTTCATTGCCAACGTCTCCTACGAACTGCGGACCCCGCTCAACACCATCATCGGCTTCACCGAGATCCTGACCGGTCAGTATTTTGGCGACCTGAACGAGCGTCAGGCGGAATATGGGCACGGCATCCTGGATTCTTCCAACCGGTTGCTGTTGCTGATCAACGATATTCTGGATCTCGCCACCATCGAGGCCGGCCATATGAGCCTTGAACTCGAATCGATCGATCTCAACGAGCTGCTGCACGGCGTCATCGGCCTGGTCAGCGAGCGCGCCCGGCAAAAGCACCTGCGCCTCGAATGCGACTGTGCGCCGGATATCGGCATGATAGTGGCCGACGAACGTCGCCTCAAGCAGGCCCTGTTCAACCTGCTGAGCAACGCGGTCAAGTTCACCCCGGAAGGCGGCGAGGTGGTGATGTCGGCGCGGCGCCGCGACGGCATGGTGCTGCTGACCACTTCCGACAGCGGCATCGGCATCAGCGCCGAGGACCGCGACCGGGTCTTTGACAAGTTCGAGCGCGGTTCCAATGCCGAGGCACGGCGCGCGGGGGCGGGGCTCGGCCTGCCGCTGGTCAGGAGCTTCATCGAGATGCATGGCGGCCGGGTCGAGCTCGAGTCCGAGCCGGACAGGGGAACCCGGGTGACCTGTATCCTGCCGGCCCGCGCCAACCCGCCGAAACCGGCCGAAACCGCTTGACGCCGCGCCGTGCGCGCTATAAAAACCCGCACTTCTCGCCCATCCGCGAAACGGAACAAACTATGCCCAATATCGCCTCGGCCAAAAAGCGCATGCGCCAGACTGAACGCCGGACAGCGGTGAACCGCGCGCGGCGCAGCCGTATCCGCGGCTCCATCAAGGAAGTGGAAACGGCCATCGAGTCGGGCGACAAGGATGCCGCCCGTGCCGCCCTCAAGGCGGCCGAACCTGAAATCATGCGCGGCGTCACCAAGGGTGTGATGGAGAAAAACACCGCATCGCGAAAAGTTTCCCGCCTGTCGGCTCAGGTCAAATTACTGGCCTGACCAGGGCCCGGCGCCCCGCGCCGGATCAAACGCCTCGAACATAATTTCGTCCGACCATCGTCCGGTCCACGTCAGTGGATGATGGTCCGTGGACCGGCCCGCACGCCAAGGCCGCGTGTCGCGGCGATGGAATTATGGGACTCTTCGGCGCTTTTCACAGGCTAAATGTGATCAATTTCCTGCAACCCGCTGAGAAACATTCGCATTTCCCCAATGATGGTTTGTCAACAAAAAATTTTTAATTTTCTGTGTTGCTTCTCATTGCTATCCCGGAAACCCGAGAGTACATTTGCACCTGTGCTTGAGAACAACTACGTGTTTCATGTAATCAATGTGGGCTAGTTTGTAATAACAAGCAATGGGTTAAACTGTAATAGTAATGCATCTAAGCAATATTCCAGTTTGGTCCGATTTAATTT
>JAZFSB010000291.1:0-7148 GCA_036445935.1 Alphaproteobacteria bacterium
AAAGCCCGAGGATGCCGAAAAGCCGAAACTCCAGCGCTACACCATCTTCGTCGACGAATTCATCACCGTTTGACGAAAATTTTTTCCCATCGCCGACGGCGGGTCATATATCAAGGATAGCTGCGCAACGATCGGATGAGGACTGGCCAATGCACCCGCGATCGCTCCTGGCGAGCCTGCTGGCAACGCTGCTGTTGTGTTTTTCCCCGGCGGCGGCCCAAAACAAAAGCGAAGCCGTGGCGACCTTCGCCGGTGGCTGCTTCTGGTGTGTAGAGTCCGATTTCGACGGCGTCCCCGGCGTGCTGCGCACTGTCTCGGGATATACCGGGGGCGCGCTGCAAAACCCCACCTATGCCCTGGTTTCCGCGGGGGGCACCGGGCATATCGAGGCGGTGCGGATATTCTACGATCCGCAAAAGGTGTCGTACGAAAAGCTGCTGGACGTGTTCTGGCACAGCGTCGATCCGACCGATGCGGGCGGGCAATTCTGCGACCGGGGCCGAAGCTACGAAACCGCCATCTTCGCCAACACGCCGGAACAGAAGGCGCTGGCCGAGAAATCGAAAAAAGCGCTGGGCGCTTCCGGGGTGCTGAAAGCCCCGGTCGTCACGCCGATCATTGACGCCGTTCCGTTCTACCCGGCCGAAGGCTATCACCAGAACTATTACCGGAAGAATCCGATCCGTTACAAACTCTACCGCTATGGCTGCGGTCGGGACGCGCGCCTCAAGTCACTGTGGGGCAAGACGGCGATGCGCGGCATTGCCAAGCATTGAGAGTGATTTAGCGTCTTTCCCCGTCCTAACCCGCCACCAGCTTGTTCATGGCGGGCTGGGCGAGGATGCCGCGGGCAAATTCGTAGGTGCCCGTATCGCGCAGTTCCTCGATCGCGCGCTCGGCCGCGGTGAGCGCCGCGCGTGCGATGGCGCCGCCCACCGTCACCCGGCGCACGCCCATCGATTCCAGTTCGGCGACAGAGGGCGAATCCGGTCCCGGCAGGATGTTGAGCGGCCCGTCGACCGCCTTGGCCAACCGCGCGATAGTGTCGCCATCACGAACGAAAATCGCAAACGCGCACCCCGCCCCGGCCTCGAGATAGGCGTTGAGCCTGGCCGCGCCCTCATCGAACGCGGAGGCGGGCTCGGGGACATGAAAGCAATCGGTTCGGGCGTTGATCAGCGCCGGTACGCCGCTTGCCTTGACCGCTTCGACAGCGGCCTGAATGCGCTCGATCGCGAGCGTGCGGTCGAACAATCCGACCTCCCGGTTGGCGTCCTCGATATTGATGCCGACCGCGCCGGCATCGATCACCGCCCTGACCAAACGCGCCACGTCTTCGGGCGCGGTGGCATAACAGGCTTCCATGTCGGCGGTAACCGGCACCGCCACCGCCTGGGCGATGCGCCCGATGGCGGCGCCCATTTCGTCACCGCTGATATATTCGCCGTCGGGATAGCCCAGCGAATGAGCGCAGCCGCCGCTGGTGGTGGCGACCGCGCCGAACCCGGCCCGGACAATGAGATGGGCGCTGATCACGTCCCACGCGTTGGGCAAGACCAGAATGCCCGGCCCCTGGTGCATAGCCTGAAACGCTTCCGCTTTTTTTATCTGCTCCGCCCGATCCATCATTCACCTCTAATTTCATTCTGCCGCCAGCATAGGGAAATCGGGCGAAAGGAAAAGGAGGGATGGGGCGTTATCTCGGCCCGGTCTTGGGAGATTTGGTGTCGTCGAGGAAGGCCTCGACCGCCTTGCCGGCGCTTTCCGAAGGCGGCGCGACATCGGAACTGTTGATCGAGTAGTCGGGAATGTAGACGGACCGGCCGGTCACTTCCGACAGCACCCTGGCCAGATCAGCATTTTCCACGGGCTTGGCCAAATAACTCGTGAATCCGGCCGCCTCATATTCCTCATCCCCCTCACCGGTCACACCGCCGCTAAGCGCGATCACCGGAATCTTCGCCCTATCGCCGGACAACTCCCTGATCGCCCGCGTCGCTGCGTTGCCGTTCATGACAGGCATATGAATGTCCATCAGAACCGCATCGAAAGCGCGTTCGCGGACCGCTTCCACCGCATCCTTGCCGTTGCTGACAATGGTCACGCCATGGCCGGCGGACAGCAGGAGGGTCTCGAAATATTTTTGATTGAGATCGTCGTCTTCGGCGAGCAACAGGTCGAGCGAATTCGTTGCGCCGCTATCGGGGTCGCCTTCACCACCAGTTCCGCTGGTCAAATTCGGTTTTTGAAATTTGTCCTGCATCAAATTCGCAAATCTCTGGATGGATATGGCGCATAGTTGACACAGATCACCCTTAATCGCGCGTTAATAGATGCCGGGCGTGCAGCGCCTCAGCCGCCCGGCTGAAACAGGCTCCCTAGATCGGGCACCGCCCCGCCATCGGCCAAACCGATGACGCCATCAACCACGGACGCCGGATCGTTGACCCCGCCAACGCGGATCAAATCGCGTGCCTTGGCGATCATCGCATCGGGGTCAAGCGCCGCGGCCGGGTCGCCCTTGCATTCCGCCTTCTCGACGGCGACCGTCGTGCCGTCCGTGAGCAACAACTCGACCGCCGCGCCCCAGGCCAAAGGATAGGCGGAAACATAGGGTTCGGCGGCCGCGACCTCTACACGTGTCGCCAGGGCCGCAGCCTCGGCGCGCGCCGCATCGTCGAACGCCGAGAAATCCACCTTCCCCCGTCGCAAGGCCGCGGCAACACAATGCTGAAGCGAGAATTTGGCTTCGTATTCGCTGTTCGCCACCGGCCGGTCGCAGACATCGACCGCGGCGGCATAGGTGCCAACCCTCACCCCCGCCACCGCATCGGCATCAACGCGCGTACTCAGCTCCAGCGCGGCATCGATCGCCGGATGGGTATGACGGCAGGACGGCCACGGCTTGATCGACGTCAGATGCACCTGCCAGGGGGCATTGGGGTCGGCCAGCACGGCATCGGGATCGGGATCGGGACAGGCAGCGGCGAAGAACCCGGTCGGCCCTTCCAGGATGGCGGGCGGGCCGGTAAAGCCAAGCTGCGCCAGCTCGGCGGCGACAACGCCGGCTTCCGCCGCCCGCCCGGCATGGAGATGCTTGCTCATGGCCCCGGTCGCCAGGAACTCCCACACGCCGGCCGACTGGGTGCCGGCATTGCCAAGGGCATGCATTGCCTGGGCGTTATCCAGCCCGAGCAGGCTGGCCGCCACCATGGCCGAGCCATAAGGACCGCAGGTCGCCGTGTTGTGCCAGGTCTTGTAGTGGCCGGGCCCGACCGCCATGCCGACGCGGCAGGCGGCTTCGAAACCGAAGAGCACCGCGCGCAGCAGGTCCGGGCCCTCTATGTCGCGGCCCGCGGCCAGCGCGAACGCGGCCGGCACCGTGACGCAGCCAGTATGAACGACGGACGCGCGGTGAATATCATCGACTTCCAGAATATGGGTCAGCCCGCCCATGACGAAGGCGCGGCGCCCGGCATCGCCCTGCCGCCCCCGCCCCCATTCCAGCAACATGCGCCCGGGGCGCGAGTTGCGCCCGGCGATCGCATTGGCGACGGCGTCGAGGGTAAACAGCGCGGTCTTTTCAAGGTCGGCCGACGTGACCGGGCGTGACCGGATCAGCTCTATCAGGCCTCGCGTCAGGGTCTCTGGTTCGCGCTGGCTGTCCATCCGGCTCCTGTCAGCCCACCTTGTAGTCGGGGAATCTGTCCTTTAGGTCGAGGCCGAACAGATCAACCGCGTTGCCACCCAGGATCTTGCGCTTCTCACGTTCATCAAGAAACGGCAGATCGTAGACGGTGCAGGGCAGATCCATGTCCCAGTGCGGATAATCAGACGCCCACATAAGCTGGTTCTTCGCGTCAATCACGTCGAAGGTCATTTCCAGTAAATCCGTGCGGTCCGGAATTTCCATCGGCTGGCTGGTGAAATACATGTCGCGCATATATTCGCTCGGCAGCTTCTTGAGCGACGGGCCTTCCGACCAGCGCATCTTGTAGTCGTTATCAAGCCGCTGCATCAGCCATGGAATCCAGGCCAGCCCGGATTCAATCCAGATGGTCTTGAGCTTCGGGAAACGCTCGGGCAGCGCATTGATGATCCAGTTAGAGATATGCACCGCGTTGAAGATGGTGAAGCCCAGCGCATGGGCGACAATGAAGCGGTTGGTGTTGCCGACCAGTGGATCGCCCCAGAAATAGTTGCTGTGAAAACCGAGCGGTTTGCCCATCTCCTCCATCAGCGCATAGGTCTTCATATAGGCATTGTCGTGAACCTGCTTGTAGCGCACCGACACCACCATGAAGCCGATCACGTCGGGATGATCGCCGAACTCCAGCACGGTCTTGTAGGCCGCCTCGGGATCGTTGAACGGAACGCAGATCATGGTTTTGATGCGCTTTTCCCGCTCGCAGATTCTTTCGAGAAGCCAGCGGTTATATCCCTGCGCAAGGGCTGCTTCGACTTCGGGTTGCGGATGCATGCCGACCGTCAGCATCGGAGTCGGAAACAGGCAGCAATAATCCACGCCCATGGCGTCCATCCAGCGCAGCGATAGGTGCACGTCGCGGTGGGTCCCGTCGGCCGGCGACGTTTCCGTCTTGCGCAGCGGGTAGCGTGTTATCCGGCCGGCGACGTCCTGGTAGCCGACTCCGCCTGGAAACAGCGGCGTCTGGCCCCCGATGCCACCGCCGGCATAGCGCTGACCCATTTGCTTGAGCACCGGATCGTCGAAATATTCCACGATTTCGGCGAGCGATTCATTTTCGTAGTGATGGCAATCGACATCGATGATGGGAAAATCGTTGTATCCGCGAACCTCGCGCTGACGAGCCGCGTTCGTCAAAAGTTTGCTGGTGTCGAGGCTTTCGATCGCCTGCTTGTGGATGTCGCTTGTTGGCAGTTCCATGACTGAGAGCGTCCTTGGTAAAATTGTGCGCGGACTCAGGCGACCTTGTAGTCGGGGAACCGCGCCGATACGTCGAGCCCGAACAGATCGATCGCGTTGCCGCCCAGAATCTTGCGCTTGTCGCGCTCGTCAAGGAACGGCAGATCGTAGATCACGTTGGGCAGGTCCATGTCCCAATGCGGATAATCCGACGCCCACAGCAGCTGGTTCTTTGCGTCGATCACGTCGAAGGTCATTTCCAGCAGGTCCATGCGGTCGGGCATTTCCATCGGCTGGCTGGTGAAATACATGTCGCGCATGTATTCGCTCGGCAACTTCTTGAGCGACGGGCCTTCCGACCAGCGCATCTTGTAGTCATTGTCGAGTCGCTGCATCAGCCACGGAATCCAGGCCAGCCCGGATTCAATCCAGATGGTCTTGAGCTTCGGGAAACGCTCTAACAGCGCATTGATGATCCAGTTCGACAGATGCACCGCGTTGAAGATGGTGAAACCCAGCGCATGGGTCACCAGGAACCGGTTGGTGTTGCCAAGCAGCGGATCGCCCCAGTTGAAACCGGCATGGAAGCCGAGCGGCTTGCCCATCTCTTCCATCAACGCATAGGTCTTCATGTAGGCGTTGTCATAGATCGGCTTATAGCGCACCGACACCACCATGAAACCGATCACATTGGGATGATCGCCGAATTCCTTGACCGTCTTGTAAGCGGCCTCGGGATCGTTGAACGGCACATAGACCATGGTCTTGATGCGCGGTTCATCGACGCAGACTCTTTCCAGCAGCCAACGGTTATAGCCCTGGGCCATCGCCGCCTCGACCTCGACCTGCGGATGGGTGCCGATGGTCAGCATCGGGGTCGGAAACAGACAAATTGTGTCGACCCCCATGGAGTCCATCCAGCGCTTCGACAGGTGAACATCGCGATGGGTGCCGTCCGCCGGCGTCTCTTCCAGCTTGCGCAGTGGATAACGGGTCACCCTTCCCGCGACATCCTGATAACCGACGCCACCCGGCAGAAAGGGCGACTGGGCGCCGGTGCCGCGCCCGGCATAAAGCTGCCCGATCTGCTTGAGCACCGGATCGTCGAAATATTCGACAATTTCGGCGATCGACTCATTTTCATAATGGTGGGCATCGACATCAATGACCGGAAACTCGTTAAATTTCCGGACATCGCGCTGGCGCGCCGCGTTCCTCAGCAGTTTCGTGGTGTCGAAACTCTCGACGCTTTGCTTGTGAATGTCGCTTGTCGGCAGATCCATTAATTTCTCCTCAGGCGCCAGACCACGCCTGCCACATACCCAGTTCGAACACCTCGACATTGACCGCGCGCATCATCGCGGTCGACATGATCATGGCTGCGGTCGCGGGCACCGGGTCGCCTTTGGCGAAGGGTCCCCATCGTTCACCAAGCTGGAACTTCACGCTGTAAAGCCGGACCAGCGCGGTCAGCCCTTGCTGGATGACCTCGTCGGGGACCGGCTCGCCTTCGGGAATTTCGGCCATCCGGCGGGCGAAGGCGCGAAGCTCGGCCTCCTCCTCGGAAATATTGGCGATGACCTCTCCACCTTCCGGCAGGTCCGCCTCGCGCGGATCGGGCTCAGGCGATGACATAAACGTCGTCTCCTCTGACTTCGACTTCGTACTTGCGCAGTTTCCATTTGTTATCCGCGCAGGCAACCCCGTCGGCGATGTTGAATTCCCAACCGTGCCACGGACAGACGATATGCATTTCGTCATGGTTAAAGCGCATGCCCTGATAGGTCTTGTCCTCGGCGATCACTTCCTCGACCTTGGCCATCAGCAGTCCTTCGCAGGCCGGGCCGCCCTGATGCGGGCACAGGCTCTGGTAGGCATACCAGTTACCGTGCACCAGGTAGACCCCGATTTCGCTGTTGCCATTGGGCACGATCCTCTTGTCGCCTTCCTTGAATTCCGCAGCCTTGCCGACAAGGATATCCTTTGCCATCGTAATTTTCCTCACTTTTTGATGTTGATTTATTCCATAGTTACGAAGGCCGGGATTGAACCCCGGCCTTCGCAGGAGACAGAGAAGCGGCGTTGCTTACGACGCCAACTTGAAGTCCGGGAACCGCTCCGAAACATCCAGATCGAATGCCTTGATCGCGTTTTCACCGAGAATGTTGCGTTTGCCCTGCTCGCTCAGGAAGGGCAGGTCGTAGATCACGCTCGGCAGATCCATATCCCAATGCGGATAATCGGACGCGTACAGCAGTTGGGT
>JAZFSB010000292.1:0-6599 GCA_036445935.1 Alphaproteobacteria bacterium
ACGTTGGCGCGAAACAGCACATCGGTGATATCGCGCCCCTGGCCAGGACGGAAGCGGACCAGCTCGGCGGTATCCTTGAGCACCAGCACCGGCGGACACGGCGGCTGCACCTTGGTTCCCAGCGCGCTGCAGCCGGCCAGCACCAATAGCAGGGCAGTGGCAAGCAGGTGGGAAACCGGAAGTCGGGCCTTCAACTGATCAAAGATCGTTGTGCGCGCCATCGCACACCGGCTTGTTGCCGGACTGCTTGCAGCCGCAGAAATAGACCGTCTGGGCGCGCTTGGCGACATACTGCATGGGGGTGAGACCGGTTCCTTTGTGCGAACCATCGCAAAACGGTTGCGCCGCGCTCTTGCCACAACTGCACCACCAGTATTCCTGCCCCTGATCTGCATCGACGCCAAAGGGTTCCTTCTGGGCGATAACCGGGTCGGTCATGATCCTGTCCTCTGCTTGCTGCTCAATCCCGACGATCCACGCGCGCGACTGTAGAGGAGGTGTTGATGTTTGCCAAGCAACCCAACATATTAGCGCGTGAAATGACGAACACCGGACCCATCTCCGAAAGCCCCGCGAAACAGCCACTTACGGTGTTGCTGGCGGCTCCGCGCGGCTTCTGCGCGGGCGTTGACCGGGCCATCGAGATCGTCGAACGAGCGCTCAAGCGATTCGGCCCGCCGGTCTATGTGCGCCATGAAATCGTCCACAACAAATTCGTGGTCGATAGCTTGCGCGCCAAGGGGGCCGTGTTCGTCGAGGAGCTGGACGAGGTGCCGGAAGGCCTGCCCGTGATATTTTCCGCCCATGGTGTACCCAAATCCGTACCTGAGGAAGCCAAGCGCCGTAACATGATCCATATCGACGCGACCTGTCCGCTGGTCACCAAGGTGCATGTAGACGCCAGGCGCCACCGGAAGGACGGCCAGCAGATCATCCTGATCGGCCATGCCGGACACCCGGAAGTCATCGGCACGCTGGGCCAATTGCCGGAAGGCGAGATACTGCTGGTCGAATCAGCCGATCAGGTCGAGACGCTGAAGGTCGTGGATCCGGACAACCTCGCCTTCGTCACGCAGACCACCCTGTCGGTCGACGACACCGCCGACATTGTCGCGGCGCTGCGACGCCGCTTCCCCGGGATCGAGGCGCCGCGCACGGAAGACATCTGCTACGCCACCACCAACCGGCAGGCGGCAGTAAAGAAAATGACACCCGATTGCGATGCCTTCATCGTGCTGGGGGCGCCGAATTCGTCAAATTCGAACCGGCTGGCCGAGGTGGCGCGCGCCGCGGACTGCCCCAAGGCCATGCTGATCGAACGCGCCGCCGATCTTGATTTCGCCTGGCTGGACGGTGTGTCGATCCTGGGCATCACCGCCGGCGCGTCCGCCCCCGAGCTGCTGGTGCAGGAACTGATCGCCGCGCTGAAAGCGCGCTTCGACGTCACGGTGCGAAACGTCACCGTGGCCACCGAGGACGTGCGTTTCAGCCTGCCCCGCGCGCTGACGGCCTGACCGGTCGGTCATGGCTGTCTACACGGAAGTTTCCGACGATGAGCTGCGCGATTTCGTTGCCGACTACGACATTGGCGCGGTGGTTTCGTTCAAGGGCATCGCGGAAGGCGTCGAGAACACCAACTACCTGCTTCAGACCGACCGCGGCTCGTTCATCCTGACACTCTACGAAAAGCGCGTCGCCGAAAAGGATTTGCCGTTTTTCCTGGGGTTGATGGACCATCTGGCGGACAAGGGCTTTCCCGGTCCCGAACCGGTCCATGCCAGCGACGGCGTCGCGCTGCGCACGCTGTGCGGCCGACCGGCGGCCATCGTCAGTTTCCTGAACGGCCTGTGGCCCCGGCGGATTACACCCGATCATTGCCGATCGCTGGGCGCGGCGGCGGCGCGGATGCATATCGCGGGCGACGGGTTTAGGCTATCACGCCCCAACAGCCTGTCGATCACGGGCTGGCGCGCGCTTTACCAGTCGGTGGCCAACCGCGCCGATGAGGTCGCGCCCGGGCTCGCGGCGGAAATCGGCGCCGAGCTGACCGCGATTGAAGCAGACTGGCCAGATGACCTGCCATCCGGAATCATTCATGCCGACTTGTTTCCCGACAACGTGTTCTTCCTGAACGGCGCGCTATCGGGAATTATCGATTTCTATTTCGCCTGCAACGATTTTTTCGCCTACGACATGGCGATCTGCCTGAATGCCTGGTGTTTCGAGACCGATGGCGCCTTCAACGTCACCAAGGCCCGCGCCCTGCTATCAGGCTATCGGGCGGCTCGCCCGCTATCGGCGCGCGAAATCGAGGTATTGCCCCTGCTGGCCAGGGGCAGCGCTTTGAGGTTCCTGCTGACCCGGCTTTATGACTGGCTGAACCACCCGGAAGGCGCCTTCGTCCGGCCCAAGGACCCCCTGGAATATCTCGGCAAGCTGCGTTTTCACAGGGATGTCGCCGGACCCGGCGCTTACGGGATTGACTCATGACCGAGCCCGACGATACGCGCGATGACAACCTTGTCGAAGTCTTCACCGACGGGGCGTGCAGCGGTAATCCGGGCCCCGGCGGATGGGGCGTCGTCCTGCGCTGGCGCGGCACCGAGCGTGAGCTGTGGGGCGGCGAAGCGCACACCACCAACAACCGGATGGAGCTGATGGCCGCCATCATGGCGCTGGAATCGCTCAAGCGGCAGGTCAAGGGCCGACTGCACACCGACAGCACCTATGTGCGCGACGGCATCACCCAATGGATCGCCAGCTGGAAAAAGAACGGCTGGAAGACCGCCGCGCGCAAGCCGGTCAAGAATGTCGATCTATGGCAGCGGCTGGACGCGGCGCTGGCCGGTCACGAAATCGACTGGCGCTGGGTCAAGGGCCATGCCGGACACCCCGAAAACGAACGCGCCGATGAGCTGGCCCGGCGCGGCGCCGACGAAGCGCGTAACTAAATCTTTATCCGATCTAACGGCCCCGGGGCGATTCCGCATAGGCAGAAAAGTCAGAGCTGCGTCAGCATATGTTCAGCGCTGGACACCTCATAGGCGCCAGGCTCTTCGACGTTCAACCTGGTGATGGTGCCGTCCGTGACGATCATCGAATAGCGCTGCGAGCGCATTCCCATGCCGCGCGCGCCAAGATCGAGCTCAAGCCCCATCGCCTTGGCGAAATCGGCGCTGCCATCGGCCAGCAGATCGACCTTGCCGTCGCAGCCCTGGTCCTTGCCCCAGGCCGCCATGACGAACACATCGTTGGCGGACGTACAGGCGATGGCATCAACGCCCTTGGCCTTCAGCGCGGCCACATTCTGCACAAAACCAGGCAGGTGCTTGGCCGAACAGGTCGGTGTGAAGGCGCCGGGTAACGCAAAAAACGCAATCGTCTTCCCACTGAAAAGGTCATCCGTACTCACATCCTTCGGTCCTTCGCTGGTCATCACCTTGAACGACCCCGCCGGAACCTTGTTGCCTTGCTTAACCGCCATTTTTCTCCCTTTGTACTACCCACGCAGCCGAAATGGCCGCGACAAAATTTGACACGGTCAGGGTGAATTAGGACCTCAATGCGGAGAAGTCACGGTTAGAGGGCAAGTTTTTTTATTGTTAACGGCCTGCGATGTTTGCTCGGCTCCGGGCGGCATCCAGCGCCGCCGTGACCGCGGCCTGGGTGAGCAGTTCGGGCAGCACGTGCCCCTCTGGCCGGCCGGGCCCGAAGACGATATTGAAGGGGATGCCGTAGCGCGAAAACCGCCTGAGAAAGTCGGTGATCGCTGGGTCGGGCCGGGTCCAGTCGGCTCGCATGGCGATAACGCCACTCTCCTTCAACCGCGCGCGCATGTCGTCGCTATCGAGCACCAGCGTCTTGTTGACCTGACAGGTGATGCACCAGTCAGCAGTGACATCGACGAACACCAGCTTGCCCGAAGCGACATGGCTGGCGATCGTATCCGGGGCGAAACGTTGCCACTGGATCCCGTTCTTGGCGGTAACCGAAACAGCTACCGGCACGGTCGTGAACGACACAGGAAGAATGGCGCCGAGCAGCACGAGGGCCGCCACACCGCCCCACAACAAGGTAGGGGACACGCCCGACCGGCCGCGAACAACCATGAAAAGAACGGGTATGGCCGCCACGGGTCTGGCCGCGGCAAGCATGGCCGCCCCACCGGCCTGGCTATGGAGCACGCTCAGCAACCAGGCCGCCGTCGCCGCCAGCGCCACACCCAGCACGCGCCGCAGCGTAATCATCCAGTGCCCCGGACGTGGCAGATGCGTGGCAAGGGCGGGAAAAAGCGCGACCGCGATATAGGGCAGCGCCAGACCGATGCCAAGGGCGGCGAATACGGCATAGATTTCACCCGGACCCCGTGCCAGCGCGAAGCCCACGGCGGTGCCCAGGAACGGCGCCGAACACGGGGTCGCCAGCAAGGTCGCGAACGCGCCGGTGGCGAAATGGCCGGCCACCCCATGGCGTCCATGATGATCACCAGCGCCGGCGGCGGCATCGGCCACCATGCCGGGCAGCCGGATTTCGAACAGCCCCCACAGGTTGGACGCGAACAGCATAACCAGCGCCGCCATCACGGCCAGAAACACCGGCTGCTGGAACTGAATGCCCCAGCCCGCGGTCAAGCCGCCGGCCTTGAGCGCGACCGCAACCGTGCCCAGCACCAGGAACGATGTGAGGATTCCGGCGGCCGATGCCAGAAAGCCCCTGCGCACCGCGCCCAGATCGCCAGTGCCCGCATGGCCAACCACGGCCAGCAGCTTGAGCGACAGTACCGGCAGCACACAGGGCATCAGGTTGAGGATCAGCCCGCCGAGCACGGCAAGCCCCAGGATGGACAGCAGGGTAGCCAGCGACACCGGCTGGGGCGCGTGCGCATCGGGCGACGGCAGACCGGTGACCCCGCGCCGCGTCGTCGTGCCACGTTCGGCGGCGCGGTCACCGTCGATCACGGTCAGTGTCAGCGCCGCCCCGGTCAGGTCGGTGGGTTTGCCCGCGCGCACGGATTTGGACGGCGCCGTCACCGCGGCCAGCACCACCACTTCGCGGCGGTCGCGGCCCAGGGTCACGCCGGGCGGGCCGAACCGAAAACCCGCCGGGCCCTCGATCATGAAATCCGGGCTGACGAAGGGTGATTTCGCACGCGCCACCAGCCGCACCGTTTGCTTGCCGGCCACGCCATCGGCCCACGCGCCAGCCACGGCGAAGGGCGCATCGGGGCCGCGAACTGGCACCTGGTTATTGAAACGCTCGATCAAGCCCGCCTCGCGCGCGCTGGTCGCGGGCCCCGCCGGCACATCAAGCGCCAGCGTGGCTTCGTAAGGCACGCAGATTTCGGCACAGGTGAGATAGGAAACCTTGGCGCGCAGCCGCACAGCCTTGCCGGGCTCGAAAGCGGTCACGTCAAGCGGCAGCAGAACCTCGTCATGATAGCCCAGTGTCTGCAATCCAAGCACGGTGAAGCGTACCGGCGCGGGCCAAGCGATTCGTACTTTGGCGACATTTTCCGAACCGGCCCAGTTAGGCTGCGGTGGGAAGCCCGCATCGCCCGGCGAGCGCCAATAGATCTTCCAACCAGGCTTCATACGGAAATGGAGCCCCGCGCGAAGCTCGTCCGATTGGCCGACGGCGTCGGTTTCCGCCACCAACCGTACCGCGCCATGGTCATTCGACCACCACGCGCCGGCCGCGGCCCAAGCGCCATCGGCCCCGGACAGCAGCAGGGCGGACGCGGCAGCTATTAGGGAAAAACCCCGCAAAATGGCTCGATACGGAAAAAATGTCATGTCTTTAACGCTTTGGACTTAGGCATATCATTATATAAAATCGAATCCTGTCACAGGCGGGTAAATTGTACGTTAGATTCGTTTCGTCCCGCACAGCTAGACGAGGCAGATATGACCGAAAATGCCGCGGAGGCCGGCTACCTGACCGGAGACCTACTCGTCGCGATGCCGCAAATGCAGGATCCGCGCTTTGCACGCACGGTCGTCTATATTTGCGCCCACACCGCCGACGGGGCAATGGGGCTGGTGATCAACAAGCTGGTCGACAGCGTCTCGTTTCCCGATCTGCTGGAACAGCTCAATATCGCCGACGTGCCGATCGGCAAGGACATTCAGGTTCATTTCGGCGGGCCGGTTGATACCGGCCGCGGCTTCGTGCTGCACACGCCGGATTACGTACAGGATGCGACGCTGGTGATCAACGACACCATGGCGCTGACAGCGACCGTCGATATTCTCAAGGCCGTCGCCGAGGGCACGGGCCCGCGCGCCAGCCTGCTCGCGCTCGGCTATGCCGGCTGGGCGCCGGGCCAGCTCGACAGCGAAATCCAGGCCAATGGCTGGCTCAACGTGCCGGCCGACCGCCAGCTCGTATTCGGCGAGAACCTCGACAGCATGTGGGAACGCGCCATGGACAAGATCGGCATCGATTTTTCAAAACTGTCCGGCGACGCCGGCCCCGCCTGAGGTTAATTCAACCGAACGGCTCCGCCCCTCGACGGCACACCCGGGGCCGGGCATTCTGTCACCATGGACGACATTATCATTCGCGGCGGCACCGTCATCGACGGCACCAACAGCCCGGGA
>JAZFSB010000293.1:0-8097 GCA_036445935.1 Alphaproteobacteria bacterium
GCAACTGGAAGCTGATCCTGGAAAACCTGAATGACGGGCTACATCCGATGTGCGTCCATCAATCCTCGATCGAGGCGGCAAACCAACAGGACGACGCGGCTCATTCCGACGGGGCGGGCGAGATCGCGGTGCGCCAAATGCGTCAGAACGGTGCGCCGTGGGAGTTCTGGGAAGACCAGGTCGGCATCTGGGCCTACCCAAATGGTCACTCGTATCTGGGCGATTATCACGACGACGCCAAGCTGGTCGCCGCCCGGCGAGATCCGTCCTTCAACGATTACCTGGCCGCGATGGAGGGGAAACTGGGGGAACGGCGCACGCGTGAAATCCTGGGCGTCATGCGCTGGAACAGCAATATCTATCCCAACCTGTCCTTCATGAGCCAGTTCGGCCAGCTCCGCGTGGTGCAGCCGGTCGCCGTCGACCGGACCGAGGTGCTGGGATTTTGCTTCCGGCTCAAGGGCGCGCCGGAAAAAATGTTCCATGACACCATCGCCTTCGCCAACGTGACCAACGCGACCGCCTCGCCGGTGCTGACCGACGATCTGGAGACCTATTCCCGTATCCGCGTTGGTCTGGACGGTGACGGCGGCGACTGGGTGCCGACCGCGCGCGGGCTGGGTAGCGACCAACCCGACGGAAATGGCGGATGGCAAGGCGAAAACGGGCTCAGCGAACTGCATATTCGCAACATGTTCGACACCTGGACGGGCTACATGACGGGGCGGTCCTGATGGATGGGACCAGCGCCGCCAGCACCATCCGTGCGATCGAGGAATTCCTGTTTCTTGAGGCGCGGTTGCTTGACGAGGGGCGCTACCAGGACTGGCTGGACCTGTTCACCCCGGACGCGTGGTATTGGGTGCCGATCAAGCCGGATCAGCAGAGCCCGCACGACACGGTGTCGATCATCTATGACGACCGCAAGGCGCTGGAAACCCGCGTACGACGGCTGCTCCACCCCGCCATACATGCCCAGAATCCGCCGTCGCGCACCAGCCGGCTGGTCGGCAACGTCGTGGTGGAATCCCCGGATGATGGGGCGGGGCGAATGGTGGTGTCATCGCGCCTGCAGATGGTCGAATTCCGGCGCGACCGGCAACGTTTATTCGCGGCCACCGTGCGCCACCTGCTGATGCCCGCCGGCGACACCTTCCGAATCGGCTGGAAGCGGGTCGAGCTGGTGAATAGCGATGGCATGCATGATGGCATCGTGGTGCCGTTATGAAGGGGGGCGGGAATTACTTTAGCGTTTGCGCAACCCGGCCAAACCCGCTACAGAACGCGGCGCGCGGCTGGAAAACCCGACCGCGGGACAGGCGCGAAAACCGCAGAACGTCATGACCGATTTTGAACGCAAAGCACTGCTGCCGGCCGGTTTGCGCGACATCCTGCCGCCCGACGCGGCGTTCGAGGCCGACATCGTCGAGCGGCTGGTGCGCTTGTTTCAGGCGTATGGCTATGACCGGGTCAGGCCGCCGCTGATCGAATTCGAGGACAGCCTGCTGAGCGGCGCGGGCGTTGCCGTCGGGCCGCAAACCTTCCGGCTGATGGACCCCGTCTCGCAACGCATGATGGGGGTCCGGGCCGACATCACGCCGCAGATCGCAAGGCTGGCGCGGACCCGGCTCAGCGCGGCCGCCCGCCCCCTCAGGCTGTCCTATGCCGGCGAGGTGCTACGCGTGCGCGGCACCCAGCTTCGTCCCGAGCGCCAGGTGCTGCAGGTCGGCGCCGAGTTGATCGGTTCCGCGGCGCCCGCCGCCGATGCCGAGATCATCGCCATGGCCGCCACCGCCCTGGATTCCGTTGGCATGCGCGGCCTGTCGGTCGATCTTACCGTGCCCCGGCTGGTGCCCACCGTGCTCGGCGCGCACGGGCTGGATAGCGCTGACGCCACGCCGTTGCGCGCGGCGCTCGACCGCAAGGACCCGGATGGCGTGGCCGCCCATGGCGGCGATGCCGCCAACACGCTGGTAGCCCTGCTGCGCGCCACCGGCCAGATCGGTCCGGCGCTGGACGCGCTGGCTACGCTTGACCTGCCGCCGGTCGCCGCCCAGGAACGCGACCGGGTCGCCCAAGTAGCGGCCCTGGTCGGACAAGCGACACCCGACGTCATGCTGACGCTGGATCCGGTCGAGAATCGCGGCTTCGAATATCACACCGGGGTCGGTTTCACGATTTTCGCCGCTGGTTTGCCGGGCGAACTTGCGAGCGGCGGACGCTACCGCGCCCATGGCGACGACGACGCAGACGCCGACGGCGAGCGCGCCACCGGCGTGACGCTTTATGTCGACACCATCCTGGCAACCCTCACGCCGGACGCGAACCAGCGGCGTATCCTGCTGCCGGCAGACGCCGTGGCGACCGACGCGCGCGCGCTGCGCGCCGAAGGCTGGGCGACGATCGCGGCCCTCGAACCCGGCGGCGACACCCGCGACGAAGCGAGACGGCTCGGCTGCACCCACATCCTCGGCCCCGACGGGCCGGAACAGGTCTGAACAACATGGCAAATGTCGCTGTCGTCGGCTCTCAGTGGGGTGACGAAGGAAAAGGCAAGATCGTTGACTGGCTGTCCAACCGGGCGGACGTGGTCGTACGCTTCCAGGGCGGGCACAATGCCGGCCATACGCTGGTCGTCGACGGTGAGGTCTACAAGTTGAGCCTGCTACCGTCTGGCGTAGTCCGTCCGAACAAGCTGTCGATTATCGGCAACGGGGTGGTGGTCGATCCCTGGGCCCTGCTGAAAGAGATCGAGGGGCTACGCGCCCAGGGCGTCGAGGTCACACCGGATACGCTCTGTGTCGCGGAGAACGCCTGCCTGATCCTACCGCTGCATGGCGCGCTGGACCGGGCGCGCGAGGAGGCGCGCGGCGCCGGGCGCATCGGCACCACCGGGCGAGGTATCGGGCCGGCTTACGAAGACAAGGCCGCGCGCCGCGCCATCCGGGTATGCGATCTGAGCGAGGACGCCTATCTGGCCGACCGGGTCGAGCAGCTTCTTTCACACCACAACGCGCTGCTGCGCGGCTACGGCGCACCGGAAATCGAAGCAGCCCCCTTGCTGGCCACGCTACGCGACGTCGCGCCGCGTATCCTGCCCTTCGCCGACAGTGTGTGGCAGCGGCTGGATGCGGCGCGCCGCGATGGTCGCCGGATCCTGTTCGAGGGCGCCCAGGGCGCCATGCTTGATGTCGATCACGGCACTTTTCCATTCGTCACATCCTCCAACACCCATGCCGCCGAGGCCGCCGTCGGCGCTGGCACCAGCGCGCGTTCCATCGGCTACGTCCTCGGCATCACCAAGGCCTACACCACCCGCGTCGGCAGCGGCCCGTTCCCGACCGAGCAGGACAATGAGACCGGCCAAATTCTCGGCGAGCGCGGCCATGAATTCGGCACGGTGACTGGCCGGCAGCGGCGTTGCGGCTGGTTTGACGCGGTGATGGTACGCCAAGCCATCAAGGTCGGCGGCATCGACGGCATCGCGCTGACCAAGCTGGACGTGCTGGACGGGTTCAATTCCCTGGATATCTGTGTCGGCTACCGGTTGGACGGCAAGCGGCTCAGCCATTTTCCGGCCGGTGCCACGGCCCAGGCCGCCATCGAGCCAGTTTACGAAACCCTGGAAGGCTGGACCGACAGTACCCGCGGGGCACGGAACTGGGCCGAGCTTCCGGCGTCCGCGATAAAATATATCCACCGCATCGAAGAGCTGATCGAGGCGCCTGTCGCGCTGCTATCGACCAGTCCCGAACGCGAAGACACGATTCTCGTCCATGACCCGTTTGCCAGCTAATTGTGATGTTTCAGTAGGTTGCTCATTCTATCCTGCCGCCAGGGCGCAAATTAATTATTCCAAGTCATTGATACAAAAGCATTTCGAATACATCCCGTATTAACCATCCGTTCGCTTTAAGGCCATATCCTAATGCTGGGTCTCCATCGTTGAGTGCGGGGGCCAAAAGGCGTGAAAATATATGGCGAACATAGACCAGGCTGAGCCTGTGCCCCCCGAACTGGCGGAGGGGCCAATCGTTCAGATCGACGACCGTTACCGGATCTTGCTGGGATCCCGGGTGCCGGAACTCGACCTTGATGGGGCCGAGGCCGTTGTTGCGCACGACGACCACCATTCCGATGAAGCGGTATTCGCGCGGGTCTGCGCCCCACACTCCCTGCCGCGCGTCGAGCTGATGAACAGTCTGCGGAACATGAAGGACGCGGCGGTCATGCGGCCGCTGACCTGGGGACCAGTCCCCATGCCCGGGAAGGAACGGCCACGGCTCGCGGTTGTTTTCAACCGACCCGAAAGTGACCCTCTGATGGCGGCCAGCGCGATCTCGATGAAGCCTATTCCGTCCGAAGATGTTTCCCGCCTTATCCTGGCGCCCGCTGTGTTGGCGCTGGGTTACCTCTCGCAGCGCGGCATGACCCACCGGGCGATCCGCCCGTCAAACATTTATTGGACGGGGCCAGCCCGTGACACGATCATGCTCGGTGATTGCGTGACCAATGGTCCGGCAGTGAACCAGCCAATCATCTTCGAGACCATTTCTTCGGCTATGACACCCCCAGTCGGGCGTGGCGACGGCTTGACGAGCGACGATTTCTACGCCCTCGGCGTTTCACTGCTCATCATTATCACCGGGCAGTGCGCGCTGTTCCGCGCCTCCAACGCCGAGGTGATCGAGTCCAAGGTATCGCGCGGTTCCTATGCCGCTCTGATGGGCGACACCCGGATGACCTTCGGGATGCGCGACGTGTTACACGGACTGTTGGCCGACGACGTCGTGAATCGCTGGGGGCTCACGGAGCTTGAGCAATGGCTCATAGGCGGGACACGCAACAAGGTCCAGGAGAACAAGCGTGTCGGCGTCGCGCGAGCGTTTGAATTCGAGGGAAAGGAATTCACCAACTGCCGGGCATTGGCCCATGCATTTACCTTGCATCCAAAAGCCGGCGCGAAAGCCGGCTCCAATCCGGAGTTCGCGAAATGGCTGCTCCGCAACATCGCCGACGAATCTATTAGCGACCAGATCGGGGCGATCGCGCGCTCGGCATCGACTTCTGGATCCAACAGCGGCCTGAATCCGCGCCAGCTCGCCCGGGTTTGCGCGGCGCTCGATAAAAATGGTCCGATCCGTTACAAGACACTGATCGCAAAAGCTCCGGCGCTGGGCAACGTGCTGGCCGATGGTTTCATGCGCAAGGACAAGGCCATCATCTCCCTTGTCGGCGAAACCATCGGCAACGGTCTTGCGACCGATTGGTACACGGCGCAATCCAACCAACTGCAATTGCGCTACGAAAAGCAGATGATGAATCTCAAGGCGATGCAGACGTCTCTGAGCAATAACGGGATCGGACATGGCATTGAACGCTGTCTGTATTCGCTCAGCCCGTCCTTCGCCTGTTTCAGCGAGGTACTTGAAGATCATTTCATAACCGACGTGCGCGATCTACTGCCAGCGCTTGAAGAGATCGTGAGCCGCAAAGGCAAGCTGCTAAAGCTGGTCGACCGTCACCTCGCCGCGTTCATCGCCGCACGTGGCAAAATAAATCTGGATCGACGATTTGCCACAATTGAAGCCGCGAAAGGCGACGTCAACCTGATCAAGCTCGGCATGCTCGGTATCCTGGCCACGCTTCAGCATAAGTACGGGCCATCGCAGCTGCCAGCGCTGACCGACTGGATGGCGGGCGAGCTGGAACCGGCGATCAATCGGTTCGGTTCCAAATCAACTCGCGATGAACTTCTCCAACGGCTGGGGAAGGCGGGCAGCGGCGGCCGTCTGATTGAACTTAACTCCTGCCTGAACAACGAAAAATCTCTCCGCATCGACGAAATAGCGCAGAAAAAGGCAACGCGGGAATTCATCGTCGCGGGTCGCGAGATTGACCAGCTGCAATCAAAGGCATTTCAGGACACCGTGCAGGAATTGGGTTGGCGTATCGCTACCGGCATCAGCGCGTCGGTGGCGGGCGCGTCGGTGATAATCCTGGCGATGAGCTGAGGACGGAGACGCAAGCGTGGCGACAAGTCGAAACCAGGCAATCAAGACCAGGGCGTTCCTGATTCTCGCCGGCGTCCTCGGTGTGCTGTTCGTGGCCCTGCCGACGGCAATCCTGCTATCTGTCGGCATGATGCCGACACTGGTGGCGATGATCGTCGACATGACCCGGGGGCGCTATCTGACCAAATGCGTCGCCGGAATGAACCTTGCCGGCGTGTTTCCGTTCCTACACAGTCTGGTGACCACCAGCCACGACATGTCGACGGCGATAAACATCGTTTCGGACCCCTTTGCCTGGCTGGTGATGTACAGCGCGGCGGCGATGGGATGGCTGGTGTTCATGGGGCTGCCCGGCGTGGTGTCAATGTTCAAGGTACTCACCGCCAAGCGTAGGATTTATATATTGCAGGAGCAGCAACGCAACCTTCTGAACGAGTGGGGTGACTGCATCCTTCCGAACAAAGACGGCAATCAAGATGGCGATGATGGATCCGTGACGACGTCAAGCACCGTCAGCGTCAATTCGACCTAATCCTCTACGCCGCAGCCAAACCCCGCGACGAGCTAAAAGAAAACCACCAGCCTGCCGCTGAAGAACACCCAGTCCCTATTTTGCTGGACCATGTTCTACTGCTTGCTTTGCTCCTCCGCTGCGGTCTGCGCGGTACGGTGGCCACGCCAGCTCTGCGCCTCGATGAAAACGCGTCTGATCTCGGGGAAACCCTGTTTGATGTCGCGCTCCAGGGCTGAAATTGCGGCCTCCACCTCGACCGAGGACAGTTCGTCGGCAAAATCGAGGCTCAAATTCAGCAAAACATCGTCGGGGCCGAGATGCATGGTGAGCAGTTCGTTGACGCGCAGGATGCCGGGCCGGTTTGCCACGATTTCCTCGATACCGGCGATCACCGCCCGACTGGCTCCCTCGCCAATCAACAGGCCCTTGCATTCAACGGCAAGCAGAACCGCGGTGGCGGCCAGGATGAGGCCGATCAGGATAGAGGCGCCGGAGTCGAACATCGGGTTGTCGAAAACCTGACCCAGCCCGATACCGGCGAAGGCGACAACCAGCCCCAGCATGGCGGCTGTGTCTTCGAACAAGACGGTAAAAACCGTCGGATCCTTGCTGCGCCGAACCTCGCTCAGAATGCTACGTGAACCCCTGGTCTTCTGGAACTCACGAAAGGCAACCGTCCAGGCGGCGGCTTCGAACACCATGGCGATCCCCAGCACGATGTAATTCACATACGGGCTGGTGATCGGCTCGGGCGCGCGCAGCTTGGAGATACCTTCATAGACCGAGACCCCCGCACCAACCGCGAACACCATGATCGCAACGACGAAGGCCCAGAAATAAAGCTCCATCCCGTAACCGAATGGATGCGCCGCATCGGCCGGCCGCTTTGACCGCCACAGCCCAAACAACAGCAACCCCTGGTTCCCGGTATCGACCACTGAATGAACCGCTTCGCTCAACATGGCCGACGAGCCGGTCATGGCGGCGGCGGCGAACTTGGTAACCGCGATCAGAAGATTGCCGAACAGGGCGGCATAGATGACTTTTTTCGAGCCGTGCGTTCCCGACATTTGCCTGGTTCCATTATTTAGGTCGGCCCCGCTCAGCCGCCGAGGAATTCCTTCATATTTCCCTTGTAATCGGCGTCCCGCATGGCCGCCTTCATAAAATCGCCTGACGCCGTGCCTTCGATATCGGCCGGCTTCACCCCGTCGCGCAACGCCTTCAGCGTATCGTGCGTCGCTTTCACGGCGGCCATGAACGGCTGATGGCCCTGCAGCGCGATGCGCACATTGTTAGCCGCGAGATGCGCGCGGTCGAACCCGGCGCCGCTGCCGCCCAGCATGATCGGCAAACTGACGGCAGCGGCAACCTGCTCGACCTGTTCGGACGTCTTGATGCCGGACAGGAACACGGCATCGACGCCGGCGGCTTCATAGGCACGGACGCGCTTGATGGCGTCATCGAAATCGGTGATCTGGGCGGCCCCGGTGCGCCCCGCGATGACCAGCGATGAATCCTGCCGGCCGGCCAGCGCCGCCTTCATCTTGCCGACGCCTTCCTCGATCG
>JAZFSB010000294.1:0-6216 GCA_036445935.1 Alphaproteobacteria bacterium
ACGACGGCGAGGCGTATACGGAATCCCAATATTGCCATTGGCTCGGTGAAGCCGGATTCGCGGATATTATGCGGGAGCCATTCCTGCAGGGTGCGAGCTTTATCCTCGGGAGCAAGCCATAGTCAGCTCCAGCCCGTCGCGTTTCGGTCCCAAGACGGCATGCCGGTTTGCCGTGAATCGAACCCGAATCGAAAATGGTCTACTCTCGGGGTGGGAGACGTGTCCATGTCGTATGTTCAGCTTACATCCACCTGTTTTTCCGAGGCGATCGGCGCGCACGGACTCGACCGGGCGCGCTACGATCAGCTGATCGAGGCCGCCGGCGGCGCGCTTGACGCGCTGCGCGGCTGGCACCAGGACGCCAGCCTGCCGCTGCTGCGCCTGCCGGAAACCACCGACGATCTGCCGGAGCTCGCCGCGCTGGCCGAGGATTACCGCCAGCGCTTCGATGATGTGGTGTTGCTCGGCACTGGCGGGTCCAGCCTCGGCGGCCAGACCTTGTGCGCGCTGGCCGATCGCGGCTTTGGCCCGCTCCCCGGCGCGCCCCGGCTGCGCTTCATGGATAATATCGATCCGGACAGTTTCAAAGCCATGCTGGCGGCGCTCAGCCCTTTGCGCACCGGCTTTTTGGTGGTGTCCAAGTCGGGCGCGACGGCGGAGACGCTGACCCAGTTTCTGGTTTGCCTTGATGCCTTTCGCGCCGCGCTGGGCGACGCCGCGTCTGAGCATTTCACCATCATCACCGAGCCCGGCGACAATCCGCTGCGCCGTCTTGCCGGGAGATTTGGTATGCGGGTGCTCGATCACGATCCCGGGCTGGGCGGGCGGTTTTCCGCGCTGTCGCTGGTTGGGTTGCTGCCGGCCATGATTGCCGGGCTGGACGGGGCGGCCGTGCGACGCGGCGCCGCCAGCGTGCTTCGCCCGATCCTCGACGACGCGCCAGCAGAGTCGCTGGCGCCGGTCGTGGGGGCCGCGATCGCGGTGGGGCTGGCGCGCGATGCCGGGGTCGCGATCAGCGTGGTGATGCCCTATATCGACCGGCTGGCCGATTTCAGCCTGTGGCATCGACAGCTCTGGGCAGAGAGCCTGGGCAAGCAGGGCCAGGGCACCACGCCGGTCAACGCGCTGGGCGCGGTCGATCAGCACAGTCAGCTTCAGCTCTATCTCGACGGGCCGCGCGACAAGATGTTCAGCCTCATCATGCTGGCCTGCGACGGGGTGGGGCCGGTGGTGCCGAAAGACCTTGCCGACGATCCCGAGCTGGATTATTTGCGGGGCAGGACCATCGGCGCGCTGATGGACGCCGAACAGCGCGCGACCGCCAAGACGCTGGTGCGCAGCGGCCAGCCGACCCGCATATTCCGCCTGGCGAGCCTGGACGAGGAGGTGATGGGCGCGCTGATGATGCATTTCATGCTCGAAACCATAATTGCCGCCCACCTGCTGGGCGTCGATCCGTTTGACCAGCCGGCGGTGGAAGAAGGTAAAGTGCTGACTCGTGAATACCTGGCGGCGGAGAGCTGACGAAAAATGACCATTCGCGTCCTCCCCGAGACCACGGTCAACCGTATCGCCGCCGGCGAGGTGGTCGAACGCCCGGCGTCCGCGGTCAAGGAACTGGTCGAGAACGCGATCGATGCCGGCGCGGGGCGCATCGAGGTTTCCCTGACCGGCGCGGGGCGCGGCGCCATCATCGTCGCCGATGACGGGTGCGGCATGACGGCGGAAGAGCTCGCGCTCGCCATCCAGCGTCACGCGACCTCGAAACTGCCGGATGATGATCTGTTCGAAATCGCCTCGCTCGGCTTTCGCGGCGAGGCGCTGCCTTCGATCGGTTCGGTCGCGCGGCTTACCATCACCAGCCGGGCGCGGAGCGCCGATGCCGCGATGCAGATCGCGGTGGAAGGCGGCGCGGTCGGCACCGTGCGCCCGGCCGCGCTGGCCGCCGGCACCCGGATAGAGGTGCGCGACCTGTTCTTCGCCACCCCGGCGCGGCTCAAGTTTCTCAAGACCGAACGCACCGAGCTCAACCATGTGCTCGACGTGGTCAGGCGGCTCGCCATGGCCTGTCCCGGGGTGTCGTTCACCGTTACCGACGAGCGCGGCGCGCGGCTCCGTCTCGACGTCGCCCAGGGCGAGCTGCTCGATGCCCGGCTGCGCCGGCTCGCCGACGTGATGGGGCGCGAATTCGCCGACAACTCCCTGCCCATCGATGCCGAGCGCGACAGCATCACCCTGACCGGCTATGCCGGACTTCCGACGCTCAACCAGCCTTATGCGCGCAGCCAGTATCTGTTCGTCAATGGCCGCCCGGTGCGCGATCCCATGCTGAGGGGAGCGGTGCGCGGCGCCTATCAGGATCTGCTGGCGCGCGACCGTCACCCGATGGTGGCGCTGTATCTGGAGGTTCCAGCTAGGCTGGTCGACGTCAACGTGCATCCGATGAAAAACGAGGTGCGGTTCCGTGATCCCGGCCTGGTGCGCGGGCTGATCGTCGGCGCGCTGCGCCATGCGCTGGCCGATGCCGGTCACCGCGCCTCGACCACCGTGGCCGCCCAGACGCTCGGCGCCTTCCGTCCGGGCGCGGCCCCCGGCGCCTTTCAGGCACCACAGCGCCAGGGCGGCGGGGCGTATTTCCCGCCATCGGGGGCGGCGACGGCGGCGGCCGCCGATCTTTACGCGCCGCTGCCCGGCACCGATATGCCGTCCGCGCCCGGCGGCGTCGCCGAGACAGCGACACCTGATGCGCACGAAGCCTATCCGCTGGGCGCCGCGCGCGCGCAGCTTCACGAAACCTATATCGTCGCCCAGACGGCTGACGGCATTGTCATCGTCGATCAGCACGCCGCCCATGAGCGGCTGGTCTATGAGCGCATGAAACAGGCGCTGGAGGAAGGCGGGGTCAAGCGCCAGGGGCTGCTGATCCCCGAGGTGGTCGAGATGGACGAGGCAGACTGCGCCCGGCTGGTGGCGCGGGCGGCGCAGCTCGAGGAGCTTGGGCTGGTGCTCGAGCAATTCGGCCCCGGCGCCGTCGTGGTGCGCGAAGCGCCGGCACTGTTGGGCCAGACCGATATCGTAGGCCTGGTGCGCGATCTCGCCGCCGATATCGCCGAGCTGGGCGAGGGGCTGACGCTCAAGGAACGGCTCGAAGAAGTCTGCGGCACGCTGGCCTGTCACGGCAGCGTGCGCGCCGGGCGCCGCCTCAGCCAGCCCGAGATGGACGCCCTGCTGCGCCACATGGAACAGACACCCCATTCCGGCCAGTGCAACCACGGCCGCCCGACCTATGTCGAGCTCAGGCTCGCCGATATCGAAAAGCTGTTCGGCCGGCGCTAGCGGATAGATGGCCCGCGCGACAGTGCGGCCTTCGAGACGGCGCTTCGCGCCTCCTCAGGCTGAGGACAAATTTTGGTGGCAGTAAGAAAGTTCCTCATGCTGAGGAGCCCGCCAAAGGGGGCGTCTCGAAGCACGCACAATGGAAAACCCGTTGGCATTCCTGTTCTGAATGTGCGTACGTCAGAATTATAACGCTGGCGGATTGTCCGCACGTGCCGCCATGATCTAAGCTCCCCCCGTTCGAGCTAAACAGGGAGTCCGGCCATGAACCAAATGCATAACGCACAGATACCGCCCGAGATGGTGGCGCATGTCGCGCGCCGGCGGGGTGGTCGGCTGCATGTCTATGACGCCATCGACCCGGCGCGCACCGCCTTGGTGGTGATCGACATGCAGAACCTGTGGTGCCGGGAAGGCGAGATCGCCTATTCGCCCTACTGCGCCGGCATCGGAGACAATATCAACCGGCTGGCGGCGTCCGCGCGGGCGGCTGGCAGCAAGGTTTTTTGGGTCAAGGCGATCTATCAGGACGCGCCCGCGACCTGGTCTTCCTATATGGGCTATCACAGTCCGGAAGACGTTGCCGCCATGACCCAGGCGCTGACCGAGGGGCGCGAAGAGGCCGAGATCTGGGGCGCGATGGATGTCGCACCGGGCGACGAGATCGTCATCAAGCGACGCTTCAGCGCCATGGTGCGTGGTTCGTCCGATCTGGAGGACCGGCTGCGGGCGGCTGGCATCGACATGCTGGTGGTGACCGGTGTCGCCACGGATGTCTGCGTCGAATCCACCGTCCGCGACGCCTTCATGCTCGATTTTCGCAATATCGTGGTGTCGGATGCGACCGCCACCCGCTCGGACGATGCCCAGAACGCCTCGCTCGGCGCCATGTTCAACCATTTCGCCGATGTCTACGCCACCGATGAAGTGGCAAGCCTGTTCGCCGCCGTCAAAACAGCGACGGTCCCGGCTTGAGGAGCCCGGCCAAGCCATGGTGGCTCGGCCGGGATCTCTAAGGTTGCGGGGTTGGCTGGGCTTGAGCGCCTAGCTCTTCTTTTTCTTCCGCTTTTTCTTTGACCGGCAGTACTTGGCGGAGGTGAAGCTCTTGCACTTGATCAGCCCCTTGCGCCGTACGGCTTCTTTCGCCCGTTCGATGATCGCGGGCGGGGAATCGATCACGTTGTCGATAATCTTCGCCAGCTCCGCCCCGCTGGTCGGCAGGATCTTCAGCCTGACCTTCTTGGCCGCCGCCAGATAAGCGGGGTCCTTCATGGTGATGTCGAAGGCTTTGCGCAGCGCCGCGACCCGTGCCTTGGGGACGTCCTGGTTGGTGAAAATCGGCGATCCCACCGCGATGATGCCGGAATAGAGCTCCAGCACCTTGCGGTCTTCCGCGTTTTTGGCCAGATCGGTGATCAGCGGAATGTCGGAATAGCCCTCCTCCTTGGTCAGCCCGATCTGCGCCAGGATGTGGATCTTCTTGGATTTGATCCAGGTCGGGTGAACCGCGTTGACGGCGACGAAGGTGTTGCCGGCGCGGCCGAAGACCTCGCCGCGCTGCATCGCCAGATCGATGTTGTTGCCCGACTTGTAGCCCTGGACGATCTTGAACTTGGTGCCGAGCAGCGCGTTCAGGATGGTCGGGAAGATCACCGTGCCGGAACCGACCCCGGTGCCGCCGACGATGAGCTGCTTGTTCTGCGCCTGTTTGAAGGTGGTGATGCCGGAGCCCTGGTAGGAATGCACGATGGCGTTGCTGACCAGCGTCGAGCCGAGATAGTTGAATTTGCGCGCGTCGTACTTGACGCCCCGGCCGCCAAGCGCCTGGTGCAGCACGTAGAAGCGGACGAAGGCGCCGATGACGGTGCCGTCGCGCGGTGCGCGGTTATAGAGATAGTTGCTGGCCCGCACATGGCCCGCGCCCGGCATGTTTTTCGCGATAAAGCTTGGCTTGCCGGGAATGTACTTGGTCATGTGCTCCATCAGCAGCCGGGCGTTCAGATCGTTGCTGCCGCCAACGCCGGTGCTGAGAATCAGGTTCAGCGTCTTGCCCTTGTAAAAATCGGCCACCTGGTCGGCTTGCACCGGCGCCGCGAGCAGCGCCGCGGAGGCGATGAGCCCCGCTAGCCCGGCTCTTGATAAAATTTTCTTGTTCGTCATCTGGACCTCCCTTTGGTTTCTGTTGCGTCTCCGGTCTGGTGCCGGAGGTTCAGCTTGAAAGACTAACACCCGAATGGACTTCACGTCAGCTTCCAAAGTTTGCTTCCGCCGTGACTGCCAGAGCGTCTTCGTAATCGGTCGCCCACAGCGTTGCCGTATCGCCGTCCGGGGTGCCGAAAATATGGTAGGGGCCAAGGTCGAATACCGGCTTTTCCGACCGGTAGCTAAACCCTTTCAGCGGCCGGTTGGGCGCTTCGGCGCGGCACATCTCCATCATCAGGAAGGACACCAGCGTTACCGGCACCACCAGGCCGGGATAGCCTTCAGTCCCCGTGGTGTAGTCGCGGTCGTAATGGATGCGATGGCTGTTGAAGCGGACCGCCGACAGGCGAAAGATCATCACCGGGTCGGACTCATAGGTCCGCGACCACACCGACGCCTCGGGCAGCGTCACCGGCGTGTCGGCGTCGCCCGGCCCATCGTCGCCGAAATAGAGTACGTCGCGCTCATCAACCACGGCCACGCCGCGCGGCGACGTGATGGTTTCGCGCACCGTGACGCAGGCCGTGGGGCCGGCGCCGAAATCCTCGATACGGATTTCCGCGACCTCGGTCAGCTTCTCCACCTCGTCACCGATCCTGAGCGCGTCGTGATAGGCGCCGCGCACGCCGACCAGGCGGCGCCGCGGCAGCGGAACCGGTGGCGCCACCCCACCGCCCG
>JAZFSB010000295.1:0-2041 GCA_036445935.1 Alphaproteobacteria bacterium
CAGTTCATCTGGACCCTGTCCATGGGGCTGCTGTCGGTGCTCGGCGTGACTGCGGCGCTGACCGACAAGGCGAAACAGTTCGTCGTACAACGCATCCACCAGAATCGGCCGTTGATGGACGTGGTCGCCAGCGAGGCCGGCCTCATCAGCGCGATGGCCGTTTACACCATGCTACAGGCGCTCAACGCCTTCGGCTTGCTGTGGCCGTTCATCAAGATGGTGCTCAAGATGTTGGGATGGTTTGCGCTGACCCAGATTCTGATCACCATCGGCACCTATTTCATCGGTGCCGGGGTGGCGGCGACGATCGCCCGGCTGGTGGTCGCGGCGGCCCAGCTGGTGCTGGTATGGAGTCAGAAACCGACCGACTGCTCGCTGGCGCCGTCGTAAACGGCTGACCGCATGGCCGCGGCCGGCGCGACGGAAAGCTCTCCATCGAGTCTAACCGGAAGCCCCAGGGTAACCTTGGTGTTTCGCTCGGACATGGCAAAGTGCGCGCCCTGCGGCGGCACGGGCAGAGCAGTACTTGGCTTCACCATCCTTCGCGGCCTAGCGATTCGGACCGGATACGGAGGACTCTTGCGAAGGGTCAGAGTTAGGCATTCCACATTCCCCCTGCGACGATTGAACCTGGCCTCGTGCCGTCGGCCTAAGAGGGCGTGGCTTGCCAAGCGTTGCCTCAATCACCGACCGTCAGGGTGATCTTGCCGAAATGCCGGTTCTCGCGCATGTGTTCCAGAGCTTGGCCCACCTCGGCGAGCGCGTAATTGCGGTCGAGCGGAATTTCGAGTTTGCCGGCCGCCACGGCGTCCCACAAATCCGCCCGCATGCGTTTGTTGATCTCGTGAATCTCCTCGATCGAGCGGGTGCGAAAGGTCACGCCGATGTAATTTATGCGCCGCATGGCGTGGAGATCAAAATCGAACTCGCCGACGAAGCCGCCCAGGCGCCCGACATTGACGATACGGCCCTTGATCGCGGTCGCGGCCAAATTCTGATTGGCCGCGTAGCCGGAAATCTGGTCGACGATGAGGTCGACGCCGGCGCCGTCGGTCGCTTTCAGGACCGCATCGACCCACGACGGGTCCCGGGAATCGACGCCGAGGTCGGCGCCGAATTCGGTCAGGCGTGCGCGCCGCCCGGCATCGGTCGAACTGCCGATGACCAGCCGCGCGCCCATCAGCCGCGCAATTTGCATAGCCATGATGCCGACACCGGAACTGGCGCCCTGGATCATTACGCTCTCGCCCGCGCGCAGCCGGCCGTTGGTGACGAGAGCATCGTGCATGGTATTGAGAGCGATGGGCAGGCTCGCGGCCTGTTCGTAGGTCATGTCCGCCGCCGGTATCGGGTTGGCGCGGCGCCAGTCGCAAAGCGCGTAGGGCGCCCATCCGGCGGTGCCCGAGCACATCACCCGGTCGCCGGCCTGGAATCCTTGGGTGTCGCCGCCGACCTCGACCACCTCGCCGGACCATTCCATGCCGAGCCGCGTGCCCGGCCCGCCGACCTTGCCGTGGCTGTGTCCCATGGCGACCAGAAGGTCGGCCCGGTTGAGACCGCAAGCCCGGACCCGCACCAAAACCTCGTGGGGTTGGGGACTGGGAACCGGAAAATCCGCGAATTCGACGCCACCCACGCCCAAGACCGCTGCTTTCATCTGAGATCCACTCGACACGATTGGTTCCTCACTTCTGCGCGACCGCCTGGATGAGCACGATGCGGCCCTCTTCCAGGTTGCGGGCGACGTTGGCGATCATCTCGGCCCAGTCAGGGCCCATGATCAGGTGCAGGCCGAGCGGCCGTGGGCCATGCTCCGCGGCCTTGGCGCGCAGGGCCCGGGTCCAGTCGGTCACTGGTTTCGTGACGTCGCGCCAAGCCAGGATATCGAGGCCGAGCGCCTCGAGGCGCGCGCGCAAGGCCTCCGGCGCATCCAGGAAGCTGATATCGGGCGTGCGCGCCCAGGGCACGGGAAAGTGCTGCGCCGTGTGCTCGATGCCATCTTACACTCTGATGAGGCCATCCGTGATACCCATTTCCTCCC
>JAZFSB010000296.1:0-4789 GCA_036445935.1 Alphaproteobacteria bacterium
TTGCACACTTGGTCGCTGGTCAAGATCGGCACCACGGCGTCGCAGAAGAAGCTGTTCTTCAACCTGCGCAAGCTGAAGGGCAAGCTGCAGGCGATCGAGGAAGGCGACCTGTCGCCGGAGAACGTGACGCGCATATCCGAGGCGCTCAACGTGCCGGAAGTCGACGTGGTGTCGATGAACCGCCGCCTCGCCGCGCATGACAATTCGCTGAACGCGCCGCTGCGCGCGGAAGGCGACGGCGAATGGCAGGACTGGCTGGTCGATGAATCTGAAAACCAGGAAGACTTGCTGGGTGAGCGCGAGGAGCTGTCCAACCGCCGCCGCATGCTGACCAGCGCGATCAAGACGCTGAACGAACGCGAGCGTCATATCTTTACCGAGCGCCGGCTGGAAGAGAACCCCAAGACGCTGGAAGCACTGTCCCTCGAATACGGCATCTCGCGCGAGCGCGTGCGCCAGATCGAGGTGCGCGCCTTCGAAAAGGTTCAAAAGGCGATCAAGACCGCCGCGCTCGATACGCAGGCCGAAGCAGACGCCTGATCCAATACTGACGGCTTAAAATTGTTGAATCAGGCTCCGGTGAAAATGCCTGCTAGCCGATATGGCGCTGGTGATTTTCCAGGTACCAGTCGGCGATTTCCTCGCGCTTGGGAAACCAGATATCGTCGAAGCCTTTCAGATAGGTCAGGAAGTCACGCAGCGCGCGAATACGGTAGGGCTGGCCCATGACGTGCGGGTGCATGCCGAAATTCATGATCCGCATACTGTCGGCGCCTTCGGCGTAGAGCTGGTCGAACTGCTCGCGTAGGGTTACCAGCCCCTGGTCGAGCGTCATGCCGCCGCGTGCGAACATATTGAACGCATTGACGTCCGTTGAATAGGGCACACAGACCAGCGGGGTCGTCGCGGTGCGCAGCAGGTAGGGCTGGTCGTCGTTCAGCAGGTCGCAGAAGAACCGGCAGCCGAATTCGGCCAGGAAATCGGCGGTCCGCGCCGTCGGGCGCAGCGACGACGACAGCCAGCCCCGGGCCGGCCGCCCGACCACCTGCTCGTAGACATCCAGCGTGCGCCGGATAACGTCGCGTTCGGCGTCCGGTTCGTGCGCGTAAGAGGTAAGAATGTCGTTCTGCGCCCAGTTGTGCGGCACCAGTTCCCAGCCGCGCTCGTTGACCGCGTCGATTATCCGCCGCCGGTCGGTCGCCATGCGCGCGTTCATGGTGCAGGACGCCGGAATTCCGGCCGCATCGAGCGCGTCGATAATGCGCCACACGCCGACCCGATGGCCATATTCGCGCCACGTCCAGTTGACGTAATCGGGCACGTTGCCGGGCAGCGGGAACGGGATCGTGGCCGGCCCGCCGGGATAAAGCGGTTCGGTCTGGTCGCGCGTCAGCTCCCAATATTCGAGATTGATGGTCAGGATCACGGCCAGCCGCGCTCCGTTCGGCCAGCAAAGGTTCCTGCGATCCGGAAGCGGAACGAAATCGTATTCCATGATGTCCTCGTGATGAAGGTTATAGCTGGGACAGGGCGCGAATTTCGCTGCCGACCACCATCAGCATTGGCAGGTCGACGGTCTTCGCGGTCTTGAGCTCGCCGATCATGCTGTTGACCCGGGCGATGGCGTGGCCGTGGCTTTCCGACCAGGCGCCCATCATCGCGGGAACCAGCTCGGGAGAACCGGCAAGATCAAGCAGCCTGGTTGTGAGCCCGGCCTGATAGGCGTAGAGGTCATCGACCAGGCCGCGCGCCGCGCTGCGCGCCCAGCGATCCGCGCGCACGACCTTGAAGGCGGAGTCGCGCAGCCAGTCAAAGCCGAAATTCCGTCCGAGTTCATAAAACAATCGTGCCACGGCGATCGGTTCGATGTTTCCACCCGCGCTGATGCGCACGATGTCGCAGGACGGCGCCAGCGCATCCAGATTGGCGACCCGCCGGGCCAGCGCCGCCGGTACGCCATTGTCGATATAGCGCTGGGCCTTTTCCTCGCCGACCGATTTGAGCGAGTCGGCAAGGATGTCCGCCAGCATGCCCTCGACCGCGGCTACCGGGTCGTGAAACACCCGCACCATCGTGTCGATCTGGCTTTCCGCGCCGCCATGGCGCAAGAACCACATCGTGCCAAGCTTGATGATCTCCAGAATTTCCAGATGCATTTCGGTCTGAATGTCGGCCGGAACCGAATTGTCGAGCGCTTCGACGCCGGCCCACAGCTCGGCTACGCGGAAAACCTGGCGGCAGATGAGATAGGCGCGCGCGATGTTGCCGGCGGCGGCCCCAGTGCGGTCGTACAACGTCGCGACGAAGCCCGGCCCGGTGCGGTTGACGAGCGTGTTCGCCACATAGGTCGCAATGATTTCGCGCCGCAGCCGGTGAGCGGGGATCAGGTCGGCGAAGCGTTTCTGAATTAGCGGCGGAAAATAAAGATCAAGTCCATTCACCAGATAGGGGTCGTCGGGCAAGGCGGAATTGAGCACGTTCTCGAACAGCACTATCTTGGCGTAGGCCAGGAGCACCGACAGTTCGGGCCGGGACAACCCGCCCCCGCCGGCGCGGCGCTGATCGAGCTCTTCGTCGGACGGCAGGAATTCCACCGCGCGGTCAAGTTTGCCGCCCCTTTCCAGTGTATGCATGAACTGCTGGTGCTCGTCGATCAGCGCGAAACTCTGATGCTCGGCATGTGTTAGCGCCATCGACTGGCGGTAATTATCGGTCAGCACCAGGGCTGCCACATCGTCCGTCATGTCGGAAAGCACCTTGTCGCGGCGCGCGCGCGTCAGTTTTTTCCGGTTCACCGCCTCGCCCAGCAGTATCTTGATATTGACTTCATGATCGGAACAGTCGACGCCTGCCGAATTGTCGATGAAATCGGTATTGATACGTCCGCCGCCGAGCGCATATTCGCATCGACCAAGCTGGGTAACGCCCAGATTTGCGCCTTCGCCGATCACTCGGGCCGTGATCTCGCGGCCATTGACGCGGATGGATTCGTTGCCGCGATCGCCGACCTCGACATTGCTCTCGCCCGTCGCCTTGATATAGGTGCCGATGCCGCCGAACCACATCAGGTCGACTGGCGCGCGCAGCATGGCCAGGATCAGTTCGTTGGGCGGCATGGCGTCTCGGGTGAGTGCTGGAAAAGCGGCGCGCATTTGCGGTGAAATTTTGATCGACTTGGCTGATCGGTCGAAGATTCCCCCGCCCCTGGAAATCAGTTTTGCGTCGTAATCCGACCAGCTTGAACGCGGCCGGTCAAACAGCCGCTTGCGTTCCCGAAAGCTCCGCGCCGCGTCCGGGTTGGGATCGACGAAGATATGCAAATGGTTGAACGCGCCTATCAGCTGAACGTGCGGCGTATAGATCATGCCGTTGCCGAATACGTCGCCCGACATATCGCCAACGCCAACCGCGGTGAAATCGGTGTTCATTACGTCGATGCCCATTTCCCGGAAATGGCGTTTGACCGATTCCCAGGCGCCGCGCGCGGTAATGCCCATCGTCTTGTGGTCATAGCCGGCCGAGCCGCCGGACGCGAAGGCATCGTCCAGCCAGAAGCCGTATTCGCGCGAAACCTCGTTGGCGATGTCGGAGAAGGTGGCGGTTCCCTTGTCGGCGGCGACCACCAGATAGGGGTCGTCGTCATCGCGCCGCACGACGTCAGGCGGCGGCGCCACCTTGCCTGATTCGAGATTGTCGGTGATGTCCAGCAGGCCGCGCATGAACGTCTTGTAACAATCAATGCCTTCGCGCAGCATCGCGTCGCGCCCGCCTTCCACCGGCGGCTGCTTGACCACGAACCCGCCCTTGGCGCCAACCGGCACAATGACGGCGTTCTTTGGCATCTGTGATTTCATAAGTCCCAGTACTTCGGTGCGAAAATCCTCGCGCCGGTCCGACCAGCGAATGCCGCCGCGCGCGATCGGGCCGCCGCGCAGGTGAACCGCGTCGACGCGCGGCGAATGGACGAAAACCTCCACCTGCGGGCGAGGCAGCGGCAGTTCCTCAAGCGCGGAGCTATCTAGCTTGAAGGAAACATAGGATTTTGTTTCGCCGTCATCGTCGTGCTGGAAATAGTTGGTCCTGAGCGTGCATTCGACGGCATTCAGGAAGCGCCGCAGGATGCGGTCCTCGTCAAGCGAGGAAACCCCGTCCAGCGCCGTCTGAATTCGGGATCTGAGTTGGCCCGCCCGTTGTGCCGCGTGCCCGTCCGCCGCCGGGTCAAGCAGCGCCTGGAACAGGTCCGTGATCATGCGGGTTATGCCGGGGTGCAGTACCAGGGTTTCTTCCATATAGGCCTGGCTGAATGGAATCGCGGTTTGTAGCAGGAACTTGCAATAACCGCGCAGCATGACGATCTTGCGCGCCGACAGGCCGGCGCCGAGCACCAGCTTGTTGAATCCGTCATTTTCGGCCTCGCCATGCCAGACGCGCGCGAAGGCTTCCTCGAACAGGGGCCGGGATGTTTTGATATCCACGGTGGCGCCTGATTGTATGACAAGCCCGAAATCGTGGATCCAAACCGCGAAATCCGCGCTCTCCGGCATGACCCGGTGGGGAATTTCGTCCATCACCTTCAGCCCCATATTCTCGAGCATGGGCAGCACATCCGACAGTGGCAGCCTGTCTCCGGGGCCGTAGAGCTTGAAGCGAAGCTGGTTAGGTGCCGCCCCGTCGCGCCGGTAAAGCCGGTAGCCAAGCACACCAGAGATCAGGACCGCTTCGACATAGGCGATATCCGTCACCGCCTCGCCAACGTCGTAGGAATCGCGATAGGCGGCGGCGAACGCAT
>JAZFSB010000297.1:0-3700 GCA_036445935.1 Alphaproteobacteria bacterium
TCTCGGAGGTCTGCTTTTGGTCAGGTCGAACAGGTACCCTACCTGAGCGATACGGTGCCATCACGCCGCTGCTCGAATTCGGGTTATCGGAAGGCTATGGGGGAAATATGTTTATCGCCATGAACCGCTTTCGTATCGTCAAGGGCAAGGAGGCCGAGTTCGAACGCATCTGGGCGGAGCGGGACAGCCATCTCGACGGGGTTCCGGGTTTTCGGGAATTCAACCTGCTGCGCGGACCCGAGGCGGAAGACCACACGCTGTACGCATCGCATTCCGTCTGGCAGAGCAAGCAGCATTTCGAGGATTGGACGAAATCGGAAGCCTTCCGCAAGGCCCACGCCAACGCGGGAGGCGCCACGGGCATCTATCTGGGCCACCCTTCGTTCGAAGGCTTCGAGACCGTGCTTTGAAGACTGGGGTTTGCCATTTGTAATTTTTGCGGGATAATGCAATAAATTACAGGCGAAATAGCCGTTTTTACCACGGGCAAGGCACGATGGAGCCTTATCTCACCACGCGGGAGCTTGCAGCCCTGCTGCGCATCAAGGAACGCAAGGTTTACGACCTGGCGGCATCGGGCGGCATCCCCTGCACCCGCGCGCTCGGCAAATTGCTGTTCCCGCGCGCCGCGGTAAATGCCTGGCTGGCCGATGCGAGCTCGGGCTTCACGGCCTCTACTCCACCCCGGCCCAACGTGTTTCTCGGCAGCCACGACCCGCTGCTCGACTGGGCGCTGCGCGAATCGCGCGCCGGTATCGCCACCTTCTTCGATGGCAGTCTCGACGGGCTCGACCGGTTCGAGCGCGCGGAGGGCGCGGCCACCGGGTTGCACCTGCATGAGCCGGCGGACGACGCCTGGAACATCACGACCGTGCGTGACCGGTTCGGCGCCTCTTCCGTTGTGCTGGTCGAATGGGCCTGGCGGATGCGCGGGCTGATCGTGGCGCCGGACGCGGCCAAGCGCCTCAAATCCATCGCCGACCTCAGGGGCAAACGCGTCACGCCACGCCAGCCGGAAGCCGGCAGCCAGGGTCTGCTGCGCCATTTGCTGGGCGACGCCAAACTGGATGAAAGCGATATCGCGTTCACCGAACCCGCGCGCACCGAAACCGACGCGGCGCTTGCCGTGCTTGAGGGCAAGGCGGATGCGGCGCTGGGGCTTGCCGCCCTGGCCGCGCAATACCGGCTCGGCTTCGTGCCGCTGATCCGCGAACGGTTCGACCTGCTGGTCGACCGGCGCGCCTGGTTCGAACCGCCGATGCAGGTTTTTCTTGAATTCTGCCGCACCGATAGTTTCACGAAACGCGCAGCCGAGTTCGACGGCTACGACACAAGCGGCCTGGGCACCGTCCGGTTCAACGGCGGCTAGACGCATTCGGGAAGAAAAGCTGCTTTCCGCGCAGCCGGTAGCCGCCGATCGCGACCTGCCCCTCGGGCGACAGCAACCAATCGATGAAGGCCTGGCCTTCCTTCGCCTTGACCCGGGGATGCGCCTTCGGGTTCACCAACATCACGCCATACTGGTTGAGCAAGGATGGCCCGCCTTCGACCATTATCTTGAAATTGCGCCGATTGCCGAAGCTGATCCAGGTGGCGCGGTCGGTCAGCGTGTAGGCGCCCATGCCGACGGCGACATTGAGCGTCGCTCCCATGCCCGAGCCGGTTTCGCGATACCAGCCGCCACTGGCGCCAGCGGGATCGATGCCGGCCTGGCGCCACAACGCGTGTTCTTTCTTGTGGGTGCCGGAATTGTCGCCGCGCGAGGCAAACGGCACGCGCGCGTGTGCGATCCTGGCGAAGGCCGCCGCGCCGCGCCGCATATGCCCAAGCTTTGCCGGGTCGGATGGCGGGCCGACGATGACGAAGTCGTTATACATAAGGTCGAACCGCCGAACGCCGAACCCGTCGGCGACGAACTTCTCCTCCGCCGCTCTTGCGTGAACAAGCAGAACGTCACCATCGCCATTGCGGGCATTCTTGATCGCCTGGCCGGTGCCGACGGCAACGATATGCACCCGGATCCCGGTGCGGCTTTTGAACAGCGGCAGGATATGGTCGTAAAGCCCTGAATTTGCTGTCGAAGTCGTCGATTGCACGATGATTGATCGCTCGGCCGCCAACACTGGCGCCGCAGCGAATACCGCCAGCATGATCCAAACGCGAAATCCCACCCTACGCTCCTTCTCAAAGGACGATCCGACCGGCGAGATAGTTGCGCGCCTCTTGCGACTCCGGTTGGTCGAAAAAGCGCGTGGCGTCGGTATGCTCGCGCACCCGGCCGCGATGAATGAACACCACCTCATCGGCCAGCCGCCGCGCCTGGCCAACATCATGGGTCACGAACACGATCTTGGTGCCGGCCTCATGCGCCTCGCGCACGATGGTCTCGATCATCAGTACCGAGGCGGGGTCGAGGCTCGCCGTCGGTTCGTCGAGAAACAGCACCTCGGGCTCAAGCGCCAGCGCGCGGGCCAGCGCGAGACACTGCTGCTCGCCGCCCGACAGCAGCCGGGCGGGCCGCGTCGCATACTCACCCAGCCCAACATGATCAAGAATTGCATCGCGGCGTCCGGGCGTGCCGCCGCCGCGTAAAGACAGAGCGAAATCAATGTTGGCCGCGACCGAGCGACGCAACAGTACCGGGCGCTGGAACACCATGGCCTGCCGTGCGCGCACCGCCTCGTTGGGCGGGCGGCCGGCCCAACGCACGGTCCCGGCGGTCGGCGCGATCATGCCATGCAACAGACGCAACAACAGCGACTTGCCTGCGCCGTTCGGCCCCATCAGCACAGTGACAGTGCCCGGTGTCAGCGTCAGATCGACGCCGTCCACCAGACGCCTTCCATCGATCTCCAACACCAGCCCGCGCGCCTCGGCGGGCAGCAGCTTGGCCCCCGAAGGGTTTCCGTTATCAGACATAGGCCCGGCGCGCGCCGGTCGCGCGCACCCCCATCACGGCGGCGTTGACGCAGAACGCAACCACCAGCAGCACCATGCCAAGCGCCAGCGCCAGCGCCAGATCGCCCTTCGACGTCTCGAGCGCGATGGCGGTGGTCATCACCCGGGTCAAATGGTTGATGTTGCCGCCGACGATGATCACGGCGCCGACCTCGGCCACCGCGCGGCCAAACCCGGCCAACGCCACCGTCAACAGGCTGTAGCGCGCATCGCGGATCAGGGCCGCCACCGCCTGGGGTCGCGTGACACAGAGCGAGCGGAACTGCTCGGCATATTCGTCATGCAGATCCTCTATCACCTGGCGCGTCAGCGCCGCGATGATCGGGGTGATCAGAATGGTCTGGGCGATGATCATCGCGGTTGCCGTATAAAGCAGGCCCAGCCCTCCCAACGGTCCCGCGTTCGACAGCATGAGATAGACCAGCAGCCCGACCACCACCGGCGGCAGGCCCATGAGCGCGTTGAGCATCACCGCGACCGCGCCGCGCCCGGGAAACCGGCTCACCGCGACCAACGCACCCAGCGGCAGACCGATGGCGCAAGCCACCAGCATGGCGCCCAGGCTCACCTTGAGCGACAGGCTGATGATTTCCAGCAGGTCACGATCGGCGGAAAAAACCAGCCCGAACGCCAGCCCAAAGGCCTCCCCAAAATCCTGCATTTTCTTCGATAACCGCTTTTTATGCTGTTTTCTTTGTTATTCTGCATAATTTACGAAGATACGGCAAGCGATTGCGCCGGG
>JAZFSB010000298.1:0-27335 GCA_036445935.1 Alphaproteobacteria bacterium
CTCAGCGGCCAGATCAACCAGCGTGTAATGAAACAGGACTGCGCCGGCGTCATCATGGGTGATCGCGTCCACCACGTCGATGAGCCCGATGATGTCGATCTCAAGCGCGGTCTCCTCGCGAATTTCACGCCGGCCCGCCTCATGTACCGTCTCACCAAGCTCCTGGGCGCCGCCGGGAATGCTCCAGGTACCCCGCCTCGGCCATTTGCCGCGTTGCGCCAGCAGCACTTTTTCTTCCCGAAAAATGACGACTCCGACACCAACATAGGGCCGGGTCGGATATTGCCGCGGGTTGATCTTTTCCTTATCGGCGTTATCAGCCATCGCTCCCCCGTCACTCGCCGCTGATTAGGCTGGAATGGCGCCGAGGCCACAGAAAATATACGAAGGCCATGACCTCGATCGCCAGCAGACCCAGTAGCGCGGCCTGGTGCCCGGAGGGATCGTACCCCCCACCGGCGGTGCCCGGCCACCGGTTGATGACCACGCCGACGCCCCACTGGACGGCAAAAGCCGCAATGAATGTCAGCATATTGCTCGCTGTATTGACCCGGCCGATCAGGTGGGCCGGAAAACGCCGAGCCAATATCGAATAGACCAGCACACTGGCGGAGCCGAAAAACCCCAGAGCTACGCATAGCGGCCGAGCGAGCGAGACGACTTCCAGCGCAAGCAGGAGCTGGACAAGGAGCGAGCCCACCATGCCGGCTCCGAAAACCACGATCGGCTGAACGCCAAATGACTGCAGCCGGTCGGCAAGAACGCCGATGCCCAGCACGCCGGCGAACATGCCGCAATTGAACAGGAAAAGCGACGCGGCGACATCACCCGGCGACATGCCCGCGACATCTCGCAGCCACGGCCCCAGCCACAGCGCCTGATAGGCCATATAGACGCCCAACTGCATGAAAACGATGACACAGAGGCGCCAGAAGAACGGGTTGCCGTAGATCATCCGCAGATTACGGAACTGTTCGCGCCACGACACACTGCTCCGGGACACATCCTCACCCGGTTTTTCGGGAATGATCAGCACTGTCAGAATCGCGACCACAACGGTCACCACGGCCAACGCGGCGAAGATGGCGCGCCAACCGAACATTCCCACCGCCATCTCGACAGGGATCGTGCCGACCAAAGCGCCAAAGCTGCCAAAGGCTACCGTGATGCTGTTGACCAGAGGCAGTCGCCGCACCGGAAACCACAACACATTTGCCTTAAGCGCCCCCATAAGACACCCGGACACCCCCAACCCGATCAGGCCCCGGCCGATACTGACAGTCACGAAATTGTCACTAACGGCAAACAACGCGCTACCCATGGCCGCAAACAGCAGCAGGCCGCCCTGCACCCGGCGTGGCCCATAGCGATCCAGCAAAATGCCAAGCGGCGTCTGAAAGGCGGCGAACACAATGAAATAGAGACTGGTCAAAAAGCCGAGATCGGCGGCGGACAAGGCAAGGTCGGTGGCCAGGCGCGGCGCCAGGACAACGTTCACGGTGCGATACAGATAGGACAGAAAATACCCACAGCCGAATGGCAGCAGAACGGTCGCGATCACGCGGAACTTGAATAGTCCACCGGGCTCGGCGACTCTGTCGTTGTCATTCATGCGGTCTTTTCCCACCCCAGTCGTTCCCCCGCAACCCAGGCGCGGAACCTTGACCGCGAACGGCGGCGCGGGCACGTTGCCGCCAACAACAGGGGGATCCACCAATGAGCGCGCCGATAACACCGATATCCATCCTGGCCGCCGAGCTGGCCGCCGGAGCCACGACCAGTCGCGCGCTGGTGGAAGCAGCTCTGGCGCGGATCGACGATCCTGCCGGCGAAGGCAAGCGCGTGATGCTGAAGGTGCATCGCGAGGCCGCGTTGGCGGCGGCTGATGCCAGCGATACGCTGCGCGCGCGGGGGTATGTCCCCTCACCGCTCGCTGGACTGCCGGTCTCGATCAAGGATCTCTATGACATCGCCGGCGACGTCACCACAGTCGGCGCGCGGGTGACGCGGAACGAACCGCCGGCCACGTCGGACGCCGCGGCCGTAGCCAGACTGCGCCAAGCCGGCGCGGTGGTGATCGGGCGCACCAACATGACCGAATTCGCCTATTCCGGGCTTGGTCTCAACCCGCATTACGACACGCCCCGGAACCCGTGGGACCGCGCCACCGGCCGCATTCCTGGCGGATCATCATCGGGTGCCGCGGTGTCGGTCAGCGATGGCATGGCCGCGTTCGCGCTTGGCAGCGACACTGGCGGGTCAGTCCGTATCCCATCGTCGCTCTGTGGCCTCACCGGCTTCAAGCCAACCACAAGACGGGTGCCGATGGATGGCGCCTTTCCGCTTTCGACCACGCTGGATTCAGCCGGACCGCTGGCGCCCGGCGTCGCCTGCTGCGCCGTGATCGACGCGGTGCTGGCCGGCGAGCCCCCGGTCGCCCCGACCCCAATGCCATTCACTGGCCTCAGACTCGCGGTGCCGCAAACCCTTGTGCTGGACCGGCTGGACGAAACGGTGGCGCGCGACTTCGACCGCGCGCTTGCCACCCTGTCCCGGGCCGGCGCGCGGATCACCGAAATCGCCTTCGAGGAACTCGCCGAAGTACCCAAACTCAATGCGAATGGCGGAATTTTCGCCGAGGCTTATGCGGTGCACCGGAATCGGTTGCGCACCGATGCCGACCAGTACGACCCACGGGTCGCCAGCCGCATATTGCGGGTCAAGGATATGGACGTCGCCGATTATTATGACGTGCTACAGGCACGCACGGCGCTCATCAAGGACGCCGATGCGACGACGGCGCCATTTGATGCCGTGATCACCCCGACCACGGCGATCGTGGCCCCGCCGATCGCGGCCTTCGATGGCGACGACAAATACTACGGCGTCACCAACCTGCTGATGCTGAGAAACACCTTCTGTTTCAATTTTCTGGATCGTTGTGCGCTAACCATCCCGATGCATCGCCCAGGCGACGCGCCGACCGGGCTGATGGTCGTCGGCGAGACCATGGGCGACCGGCGGCTGTTCTCGATTGGGCTGGCCATCGAAGAGGTGCTGCGGTAGAGGATGGGCGGGGCAGCCATATAAGGTGCTCGGCGATCAACCAGCGGACCCGATATGGAATTTATCAAGAACGGCGTGCCCGAAGTGGGCCCCGAATTTCTCAAACCCACCGAATTTTTCGATTTTGACGACAATGCCGTGCGCCAGTTCGCCTATGGCGCGGCCACCGGCGCCGCCACTGCCAAGGAAAAGGCGGTCAACCTGTTCTACGCGGTGCGCGATCAGATCCGCTACGACCCGTACCGGATCCGGCTGGAGCGCGACCTGTTCAAGGCCAGCAGCGTGCTGGCCGCCAAGGCCGGGTTCTGCCTGCCCAAGGCCAACCTGCTGATCGCCGCCTGCCGCGCCGTCGGCGTACCCGCCGCAATCGGCCTTTCGGATGTGCTCAACCATCTGTGCACCGACCGCCTTCGCCACATCATGGGCGGCAAGGACCAGTTTCTGCATCACGGCTATGCGGTCATCCATATCGAAGATAAATGGGTCAAGGCGGCGCCCGCCTTCAACATCGAACTGTGTCAGAAGTTCGACGTGCTGCCGACCGAGTTCGACGGCGAAAACCACGCGCTGTTTCAGGAGTTCGACGCCAAGGGCCGAAAGCACATGGAATATTCAACCGACCACGGCATCTGGTCGGAATTTCCCTTCGAACGCGTAGCCAAGGATTTCAGCGACTACTACCCGGAAAGCTTCTATGTCGATGCCGAGCGCGAAGCAGCGAACAAGGCCTTCGACGCGATGAAGGACGCCGAGCGCAAGAATTTCGAGGAAGAAAAACCGATCGCGTGAGAGGCTTTACCGGCCTAACGGAACCGGCCCGGTGCGATTCCGCGCTAGCGGAAAAGGTTCCAGGTCAGGCCTTGCCGCCCTCGATCTGCTGGCCGACGGCGGGCACGCCGCCCTCCTCGCCCCATCGCGGCGCGGTTTCGACATTGATGCCGACCTGATCGAGCATCCGCATGCAGCTTTGATCGACGATGTCCTGCAATGTCTTGGGCCGGTTATAGAAAGCCGGCACCGGCGGAAAGATCACCGCGCCAAGCCGCGACAGCCGGGTCAGGTTCTCCAGATGCCCGGCATGAAGCGGCGTCTCGCGGATCGCCACCACCAGCTTGCGCTGTTCCTTCAGAATGACATCGGCGGAGCGGCTGATCAGATCACCGGTGTTGCCCATCACGATGTTCGACATGGTCTTGATGGAACAGGGCGCGATGATCATGCCTTCGGTATGGAACGAGCCGGATGAGATCGAAGCCCCGATATTACCCGGCGCATGAACCTCGTCGGCGAGCCCGTAGATTTGCTCGATATCGACATCATGCTCCATCTTGAGGGTGAGTTTGGCCGCCTGGCTCATCACCAGGTGAATTTCGATCTCTCCCTCGGCGCGCAGCATTTCCATCAGCCGCCAGCCGTAAATCGTGCCGGTCGCGCCGGTGATGCCAATAATGACCCGTTTCATCTATCGAGACCTTTTTTGTAACCCGTTGATTATACGACATTCCGGTCGAATGTCGACGTTAGCGGCATGTTCTGGCAAACGGATTGCCATTTCGTCAACCAAAACCGTTGGATTTCAGCAATTCAGTGTCTGCCCGATTTTTTTCCCTTAACCGCCTCTATTATTGGAATATCAACGAAATCTCCCTATATGTTGCCATGAATTATGGGGTTAACCAGAATATCAGTAGCTGGTCATGACAAAAAACAACGAACAAGGTCGCCGGCAGTTTTTCGTCGGCATGTCGGCCGCCCTCGCCACCGTTGCGTTAACGCCGCGGGCAAGCTGGGCGAAGGCCGCCAATAGGAATTCGCTGCCGCCAAGCGAGTTGATAGGCGAAATCCGCCATCATACCGCGCTTCATACGGACACACTGCTTGACCTCGCGCGCGACAACAATCTGGGCTATGTCGAACTGATTGCGGCCAATCCCGGGGTCGATCCCTGGATTCCGGGCGCCGGCACCCGGGTCGTTCTGCCAACGGCTCATCTACTGCCCGCCGGACCGCGCGAAGGCGTCCTTCTGAACCTGACCGATCAACGGCTGTACTATTTCCCGCCCAACGGGGGCCCGGTCCAGAGCTATGCCATCGGCACCGGACAGGAAGCCTGGGCCACGCCCACCGGCAGCACCAAACTTGTGCGCAAGAAGAGAAACCCGACCTGGCATGTGCCCAAATCGATCCGCAAGGAAAATCCGGAACTGCCCGCCATTGTGCGGCCGGGACCAGATAACCCGCTCGGCCGGCACGCTCTCTACCTTGGCTGGAATTCCTATCTGATCCACGGCACCAACAGCCCGTGGGGGGTTGGCCGCAGGGTCAGCCACGGCTGCATTCGGATGTATCCGGAAGGCATCGCCAAGCTGTTCCCGAAACTGCCGGTCGGCACGCCGGTGACGGTAGTTCAGCAGGAATTAAAACTCGGCTGGCATAACGGCACGCTGTTCATGGAGATCCACCCCAATCCGGCGCAGCAGCTCGAACTAGAAGAAAAACGCGATTTCTCTCCCGTACCGGTCCCGGAACTTATCTACCGGGTCGCCGACAAGGCGGGCAAAGCGCGAAAGGATGTCGATTGGGAACGTGTCAACAACGCGGTCGCCAAGCGCACCGGCTTGCCAATCCCAATCCTCGCAACGTCTTAAAGTCACCGGCGCGCAATACGGCGCAAATACGGAAAACGGCGCTGAAATATCAGCGCCGCCTTCCGAATTTCACGTAACGCGAAGTTACTTCCGCATACCCTTGCGGAATACGCGGTCGGCCTTGTCGCCGGCAGCCTTGGCTTCGGCAGCTGCCCGTTCCGCGGCGCGCGCCGCCGCGGCTGCACTTGCCGCCGCACGATTCGCGGCCGCGGCCGCGCTTTTCGCTGCCGCCGCCGCTTTATTCGCGACAGCCATACTGGCATCGCTTTTCTTGGCGCCAGTGTCCGTTGCCGCGGTTTCACAACCGACGGCAAAGGCCAACGGCAAAGCTGCGACGATTAGTGTTTTAGCAAATTTCATTATACCCTCCACAGGTCCAACCGATGACCCAACCCGGGCCTGATACTCGGAGCGACGAGATTATGCATACAGCAAGTTAACGAATTGTTCCAGTAGGTCTTTGATTCAAGAGAAAGAATCCGCAGTCCGTCCGCTCGTGCGTCAGCCCATTACAAACGTCATGCGGCCAGCGCCCCCTATTCAGCGGCAAAACCCGCAATTCCATGTGGTTGACCAGCACGAATTCAATGACGCGCAGATCGACCGCCATCAGCGCCTCGGCTATCACGGGATGATTTTTGACAACGATCCGTTTTTTTTCGAATCGGTGGAGCAAGGGGAGACCACCGAAATTTCGTCCCCCCTCCGACCAGTCTCGAAGTCACAGGTCGCGGCTCCCGAACAGTTGATGGCTTGCTACTGGCAATTCGTTCTGGACGCGGCTAGGCTCGCCGCGCGTGCCCATCCGGGTGAGCGAAGAAAAACATCAAGCGGCAGCCCCCAAAAATGGATTGGACGCTCTATTGGTTCATGTTTCCGGTCGCCATGTGCGTGGCGACCAGCGCCATGCTCAGCGGCATCGGTGGCGCGGCCATGTTTATCCCGCTTTTCGTCATCATCTTTCCCGTGCTTGGCCCGGAATATCCGCTACACACTGCCGCAGCCATCGGCAGCGCTCTGTTTACCGAAGTGTTCGGCTTCTCGTCCGGGTTCGTCGGCTATTACCGCAAGCGGCTGATCGACTTCCGCAGCGCGGTGCCGTTCTTCTCGGTATCGATTCCGGTCGCCATTGTCGGCGCGCTCATGCTGGCTCTGCTGCAGGAACACGAAACCTTCCTCAAGGCATCCTATGCGGTTCTCATGCTGGTGCTTTGCCCGGTCATCTTCCGCCACACCCCGCCGACCGAGATGTATCTGCAGCATGGCGCGGAAGGGCCGGATAAAGACCATGCGCGGCCGATCAGGACCGTCACCGCGCGTGACGGGAAAAGCTATACCTATCGTGCCCCGCGTCTTGGCGCGCTGGGCGCCACGGTCACCAGCATCGGCGCCTTTCTCACCGGCCTGCTCGGCGTCGGGATCGGTGAGGTGATCATGCCGCAGCTGGTCAAGCGCAACCATGTACCGGTCGCGGTTGCCGCGGCAACATCGGTCTTCGTCGTCATCCTGACCATCGCGGCCGCCTCGTTCACCCAGGTAGCGGCGCTGATGGCCGCCGGCGGAGTCAACGCGATCCCCTGGAACCTGGTCTGCTACACCGTGCCCGCGGTCATCATCGGCGGGCAGATCGGCCCCTGGCTGCAAGGCCGGATCGCGCAACGTGCCCTGGAACGTGCCATCGCCATACTGTTCGGCGTCATCGGGCTCTCCATGTTGTGGATCGTCGCGCGCTCAAGTGGCGAAAACACCGCAATAGAGGGATTATCCTTGCTTAATCGGTTATCGTCATGCTGATGGAACTCGTGGTAACAGCGCCTGGCGAAAACCCCGTCTAAATCGTCAATCAATCCGACGGAGCACGTGATGGCCAAAACCCCGAAGATTACGCCGGTAATCCTGTCTGGTGGCGCCGGGACGCGTTTGTGGCCGATGTCGCGCGAATCTTTTCCCAAACAGCTTTTGCCGCTCGCCTCTGAACGCTCACTTTTGCAGGAGACCGCGGCGCGCGTCGCTGATCCAGCCCTATTCGGCGCCCCACTGATCGTTTGCAATGCCGAACACCGTTTCGTCGTCGCCGAGCAAATGCGCGAAATTGGCGCGGATGTGCGCGCCATCCTGCTGGAACCCGTTGGGCGCAACACCGCGCCGGCCGCGGCGGCGGCGGCCCTGATGCTGTCTGACGACGGCGATGATGCGCTTTTCCTGCTGCTCCCGTCCGATCACGTCATCGCCGATGTCGGGGCCTTTCGAAATGCCGTCGAGATCGCGGCCGCCGCGGCCGCCGATGGCGCGCTGGTGACATTCGGCATCACCCCTTCGCAGCCCGAAACCGGCTATGGCTATATTCGACGCGGCGCACCGACACCAGGCCAACCCGGCGCCTTCGACGTCGCCGCCTTCGTGGAAAAACCCGATCTTGCAACCGCCGAGGAATATCTCGCGGCAGGCGGCTATGACTGGAACAGCGGCATGTTTCTTTTTCCCACCCGGACCCTGCTGGCCGAGATGGAGCGGCTTGAGCCGGCTATCGTCAATCAGTGCCGCGCGGCGCTTGATGAAGGGGTGGCCGATCTCGATTTCATCCGGCTGGGAGAACAGGCCTTCGCCGATTGCCCGTCCAAATCGATCGACTACGCGGTTATGGAACACACTGACAAGGCCGCCGTGGTACCGGCCGATATCGGCTGGAACGATGTCGGCTCATGGACCGCTTTATGGGACATCGCGGACAAGGATGACGACGGCAACGCGGTACTGGGCGACGCACTTACTCTGGATTGCCGGAATTCATATGTGCGCAGCGAAGGTCCGCTGGTCACCGCGCTTGGGGTCGATGACCTGATCGTCGTCGCCACCGAGGATTCGGTGCTGGTGATACCCAAGGATCGCGCGCAGGATGTCCGCGGCATGGTCGATGCGCTGAAACAGCGCGATCGCGACGAAGCCACAACCCATCCCCGGGTCTACCGCCCTTGGGGATATTATCAGACGGTGCATGACGGCGACCGGTTTCAGGTCAAGCGTATCACGGTGAATACCGGCGCCAGCCTGTCCTTACAACTTCACCATCACCGCGCCGAGCACTGGATCGTGGTCAATGGCGCGGCGCGGGTGCGGCGCGGTGATGACGAGTTCATCCTGAACGAAAACGAATCCACCTACATCCCACACAACACGATGCACCGGCTGGGAAACCCAGGAAAAGTCCCGCTCAACCTGATAGAGGTACAGTCTGGCAGCTATCTTGGTGAAGATGACATCGTCCGCTACGAGGACGATTACGGCCGGGGCTGAACCTCGCCCCTGGGGGATGAGGAATCCCCTCCTCCTGTTTTGGCCGGCGAAGTCGCTTCCCCCGTCTTGAGGAAAGCCATGACCTCACGCCGATAGCTAGGATCGGAAACCACCCGGTCGAAATCGATATCGTCGTCAGACATGTCCGCCTCACTGAAAAACGCGTCATCAAACGATGTAAACGTATCGCCGATTCGATGCGATCATTAGAGCGAATCGCCTCAAATGACCGATGGCTGAAATTATCTTGTGGATGATCTGTGGACAGTCTGTGGAAAACCGCGCTGCCACTCGCTTGCCTGCGGTGATGAGTGCATCGAGCGGTAATTTCATCAGGAAATTTTTAAAAATAGGAGATAAAATAGTTGGCAAAAACAATGACGGGATACAAAATCTAAGAAAAGCATTCGAACATCAATGCTACGGGGCAATTCTGGATAAGGTCACGAACGACCACGGCACAGTAATCGCGAGGAAAACGATGCTGTTTACCGGATTTTTGAAAAAAATGTTTTGCGAAGGCGGGCTGCGCTTCATCGACGCACGGGGTGAAGTTCATCTTATAGGCGACGGAAGCCCACCAGTGTGCAGTTTGAGGGCGACGCGGCCCGATTTGGATTTTAGTCTTATATTCCGACCATCGCTGCGCGTGCCGGAAGCCATCATGAATGGCGACCTGATCATTGAAGACGGAACCCTGTACGATTTTCTTGACCTCGCCTCACGCAATTTCCACCATCTTGAAGCACAGCCGCTGGCCCGGCTCCTGTCGTGGCTCGATCCGGCGCGGCTTGGCCAACGCAACCCGGCGCGGCAGGCGCGGCGCAACGTCGCGCATCATTACGACCTGTCGGGAGAGCTTTACAACTTGTTCCTGGATCGTGACCTGGAATATTCCTGTGCCTATTTCCCCGATGACGAGCGCGACCTGGAACAGGCCCAGCATGCCAAGAAGCGCCACATAGCGTCCAAGCTGCTTCTGAAGCCGGGCCAGAAGGTACTCGATATCGGCTGCGGCTGGGGCGGTCTCGCGTTGTATCTTGCTTCCATCGCCGATGTTGAGGTCACCGGCATTACCCTGTCGGTCGAACAGGTCGAGGTCGCCCGGCGGCGCGCGGCAGAGGCCGGGCTTGCCGACCGGGTCAGCTTCAGGCTGCGGGACTATCGGGACGAGACGGCAACCTATGACCGGATCGTTTCGGTGGGCATGTTCGAACATGTCGGGCGTCAGGGTCAGGTCGAGTTCTTCGACACGGTGCGGTACCTGTTAAACGATGACGGGGTGATGTTGCTGCATTCCATCGGGCGCTTCGACGGACCGGCCCCGATCAACCCGTTTATCCGCAAATACATCTTCCCGGGCTCCGACCTGCCGGCCCTGTCCGAGGTGATGGGCGCGGTGGAGCCGACCGGTCTTTTCACCACCGACATCGAGCTTCTGCGCCTGCATTACGCCGAGACGCTGCGCCTGTGGCGCGAACGGTTCACGAAACAACGCGACAAGGCGGCGGAAATCTATGACGCGCGCTTCGTTCGCATGTGGGAGCTCTATTTGATTATCTGCGAGCTGGGTTTTCGGCATCAGAATCTGATGGTGTTCCAGATGCAGCTCAGCAAACAGCTCGATGGCGTGCCTTTGACGCGCGATTACATGCTGGACTGGGAACGCCGGCAAGCCAAGGACGAGACCAAACGCGACCAGCGCGCGGCGTGACTCCAGTTATGCACAGTTTGGCGGCTACGCCGACGTTCTTTTCCCCGTTATCCTCGTTCCGAGATGTGCCCTCGCCGATGTAAAGGCGGGTCCGATTCGGCTAGGCTACGCGAATGGAAAACAATACGCAGAACAACGCCGTCACGCCGCTTCGCCCCGAAGACGACGAAACCCAGAAATGGCGCAACCCGCCGACCAACATAGAGGCCGAGCAGGCGCTGCTGGGAGCGATCCTGGTCAACAATCGGGCCTTTGAGCAGGTATCGGAGTTCCTGCGCGCGGAACATTTCGCCGTGCCGGTCCACTGCCGCATCTTCGACGCCATCCGGCGCCAGATCGAACGCGGGCAGGAAGCCAACCCGACCACGCTGCAGTTCTTCTTCGAAGGCGACGAAGAGCTCAAGGATATGGGCGGGCACGTATATCTGGCGCGCCTTGCCGCCAGCGCCGTTACCATCATCAACGCACGGGATTACGGCCAGACCATCCACGACCTGTTCCTGCGCCGCCAGCTCATCAATCTCGGCGAGGACACCGTCAACGAGGCCTATTCCCAGGAGATCGAGGATCGGGCGCTCGACCAGATCGAACGCGCCGAGCAAAGGCTCTACGATCTGGCGACCATCGGCGACTACTCGGGCGGTTTTCAGGATTTCCCGTCGGTCCTGACCCGAACCATCACCATGGCCGAAGCCGCCTACAAGCGCGACGGACAGCTCATCGGCGTGGCAACCGGATTGACCGACCTGGACGGGCTGCTGGGCGGATTGCACGATTCCGACCTGGTCATCCTCGCCGGCCGCCCATCAATGGGCAAGACGGCGCTGGCCACCAACATCGCCTACCATGCCGCGCGCAACCACAGGACCGAAACTGACGAGGCGGGCAACGAGGTCGTCGTCGATGGCGCCGTGGTTGGTTTCTTTTCCCTGGAAATGTCGGCCGAGCAGCTCGCCACCCGTATTCTGTCGGAATCGGCCGAGGTAGGCTCGGACGCGATCCGCCGGGGCATGCTGAGCGGCGCCGAATTCCACAAGATCGTCGAAGCCTCACACGAGCTGCAACGCGCGCCAATCTTCATCGATGATACGCCGGCGCTGACCGTTTCCGCGCTGCGCACCCGGGCGCGGCGGCTCAAGCGCCAGCACGGTTTAGGGCTGATCGTGGTCGATTATCTGCAATTGCTGTCATCAAACAGTTCACGCCAGGACAACCGGGTGCAGGAGGTTTCGGAAATCACCCGGGGACTCAAGACGCTGGCCAAGGAGCTCAACGTGCCGGTGCTGGCGCTGTCACAGCTTTCGCGTCAGGTCGAACAGCGTGACGACAAGCGGCCGCAGCTTGCCGATCTTCGTGAATCGGGCTCGATCGAGCAGGACGCGGATGTCGTCATGTTCATCTTCCGCGAGGAATATTATGAATCCCGCCGGGAGCCGCGCGAAGGCACGCCCGAACACCATGTCTGGCAGGAAAACATGGACCGAATCCACAATATCGCGGAAGTTATCGTCGGTAAGCAGCGACACGGGCCAACCGGCAAGGCCAAGCTGCATTTCAATGCGCTGTTGACCAAGTTCGGCAATCTGGCGCGCGACGATTATATGCCTGAGGACACGTACCCCGGACCATGAGCATGGCGGATCACGCCAGCGGACTTCTTACGATCGATCTCGATGCGATCGCGGCAAACTGGCGCCTGCTGCGCGACCGCGTGGCACCGGCCGCGTGTGCCGCCGTTGTCAAGGCGGACGCCTATGGGCTGGGGCTCGCCCCGGTCGCCCGGCGGCTTGCCATTGAAGGCTGCCGCGAATTCTTCGTGGCCCAAATCGGCGAAGCCGTTTCCCTCGCCGGGATCCTGTCCGGGCTGGCTGATGACGCCGCCATCTATGTGCTCAACGGCTTCGCCCCGGACGCCGCGGATGGGCGCGCAATTCCGGTGCTCAACACCCAGGAACAGGCCGTCGACTGGTCGCGGCACGCCGCCCAGCGGGGCCGCAGCCTGCCGGTGATGATCCAAATCGACACCGGCATGGCGCGCCTTGGCATGGCGCCGGCGGAAGCGGCATCGCTGGCCGCGAAAGGTGCGCTGGACGGGCTCGATCTTCAGGGCGTTATGAGCCACCTGGCCTGCGCCGGCGAGCCAGAACATCCGATGTGCGCGGAACAGCTTGCCGCCTTCCGGTCCGCGCGCGGCCCCTTCCCCGGCATCCGCGGTTCGCTGGCCAATTCGTCCGGTATATTTCTCGGCCCCGATTATCACTTCGATCTAGCCCGTCCGGGCTCGGCGCTGATGGGACTCGCTCCATTAATAAATCAGACGAACCCCATGCAACAAGTTGTTAATTTACAAGGGAAAATACTGCAAGTTCGGCACATTGACATGGGTGGGAGCGTTGGCTATGGTGCGAGCCATCGTGTCGCCCGGCCAAGCCGGATTGCGACGGTGGCAGTCGGTTATGCCGATGGTTATCTCCGGTCCCTGGGAAATCGGGGAAGCGCCTTCATCGGCACATGCCGGGTACCGGTTGTTGGACGCGTATCTATGGACCTCATTACCCTGGACGTTACCGAGGCGCCCGAGCCGCTGGCCCAGCCGGGTGAAATGGTGGATTTGATCGGCCCTCACAACCCGCCCGACGCGCTGGCCGCCGAAGCGGGCACCATCGGCTATGAAATTCTGACCGCGCTTGGACATCGATATGCGCGGCGCTATCTCGGCGAAAGCGGCAACGCATGAATTTCCTGGCGCCCGTGGGCCGCGTGGCCATCGATTTTCTGTCCACCATAGGCCGGCTTGCCATCTTCACCGGCATATCGGTATCGCATTGCGTCCGCCCGCCCTTCTTTCCCCGGCTGCTGCTGCGCCAGATTATCGAGATCGGCTATTATTCGCTTCCGGTGGTCGGTCTGACCGCGATTTTCACCGGCATGGTGCTGGCCCTGCAAAGCTACACCGGTTTCTCCCGCTTCAACGCCGAGGGTGCTGTCGCCAATGTCGTGGTTCTGTCGATCACCCGCGAACTGGCTCCGGTGCTGGCCGGGCTGATGGTGGCGGGCCGTATCGGCGCTTCGATGGCGGCCGAGATCGGCACCATGAGCGTGACCGAGCAGATCGACGCGCTGTCCACGCTCTCAACCAACCCGTACAAATATCTGGTCGCGCCGCGGCTGATCGCCGGACTGCTCATGCTGCCCTTTCTGGTTCTGGTCGCCGATATCATCGGCGTATTTGGCGGCTATCTGATCAGCGTCCATAAGCTGGGGTTCAATCCAAGCGTCTATATCACTCGGACATGGAACTTCGTTCAGCCGATCGACGTGATCTCGGGCCTCGTCAAGGCCGCCGTTTTCGGCTTCCTGGTGGCGCTGATGGGCTGCTATCACGGTTATCATTCGCGTGGCGGCGCGCAAGGCGTGGGGGCCGCGACCACCAATGCGGTGGTGTCGGCGTCGATCCTGATCCTCTCCACCAACTACCTGATCACAGAGCTTTTTTTCGCACGCTGAATATGACCGACGCCCCCAACAAGATCGAAATAAAAGATCTGCACAAGCGGTTTGGCGACAATATCGTGCTGGACGGGCTCAATCTGGATATCCGCGAAGGGGAATCCCTCGTGGTAATCGGCGGCTCGGGTAGCGGCAAGTCTGTCATGCTGAAGAACATCCTTGGCTTGCTGACCCCGGAATCCGGCAGCATCCGGGTCGATGGCCAGGAGGTCGTGGGCATGCGCGAACGCGAACGCGACGCCACCATGCGAAAGTTCGGCATGCTGTTTCAGAGCGCCGCCCTGTTTGACAGCCTGCCGGTCTGGGAGAATGTCGCTTTCGGGCTGACCGTGGGCCGCGGCGTCCCGCGCGAGGAGGCCCGCCCGGTCGCGCTGGAAAAGCTTGCCGCCGTCGGGCTGGGTCCCGAGGTCGGCGAGCTGTCACCGGCTGAGCTCTCCGGCGGCATGCGCAAGCGCGTCGGCCTGGCCCGCGCCATCGCGACCGATCCCGAAATCATCTTCTTCGACGAACCCACGACCGGGCTGGATCCGATCATGGGCGACGTCATCAACGACCTGATCGTGGATCTGGTGCGCACGCTGGGGGCGACCGCGTTGTCGATCACCCATGACATGGCCAGCGCCCGCAAGATCGCCGACCGCATCGCGATGATCTATAAAGGCCGTATCATCTGGTCGGGTCCGGTGTCGGAGATCGACCATAGCGGCAACGAATATGTTGATCAGTTCATCAACGGACGCGCCGAGGGTCCAATCCAGATGGAGGTCCACAAATCGTGAACCACCGCCAAGGTAAGGGCTGAATGGCCAAATCCACCGCCCGCTATGTCTGCCAGAACTGCGGCGCCGTTGCCGGCAAATGGGCCGGTCGCTGTGAAGATTGCGGCGAATGGAACAGCATCGTCGAGGAACAGGCGCGCGAGGCGGTGCCCAAGGGTCTGGGTGGTGGCAAGGGCAGCCGGATCTCTTTCGTCGGGCTGGCGGGCAGGGAAGCCCAGCCTCCGCGGCTGATTAGCGGTATCGGCGAATTCGACCGGGTGTCTGGCGGCGGGCTGGTGCCGGGTTCGGCGGTGCTTATCGGTGGCGATCCGGGAATCGGAAAATCGACCCTGTTGCTGCAGGTGGTCGGGCGCATGGCGGTCGAGATCGGATGCGCCTATATATCCGGTGAGGAATCGATAGACCAGGTGCGTCTGCGGGCCCAGCGCCTTGGACTGGGTGATGTACCTGTCGAGCTGGCGGCGGCGACCAGCGTACGAGATATCGTGACCTCGCTTGATACCGGCAACGCACCCGAGATCGTGGTGATCGATTCCATTCAGACCATGTTTGTCGATACGCTGGATTCCGCGCCGGGCACCGTCGCCCAGGTCCGCACCAGCGCGCAGGAGCTGATCCGCCTCGCCAAGCGGCGCGGCATATGCATGCTGCTGGTCGGCCATGTCACCAAGGAAGGCAACATCGCCGGCCCGCGCGTGCTCGAGCACATGGTCGACACGGTGCTTTATTTCGAGGGCGAGCGCGGCCACCAGTTCCGTGTACTGCGCGCCATCAAGAACCGCTTCGGGCCAACCGACGAGATCGGCGTGTTCGAAATGACCGATAAAGGGCTGATGGGGGTGGAGAATCCGTCCGCCCTGTTCCTGGCGCAACGCCGTGGCGACGTCAGCGGCGCCGCGGTTTTCGCCGGAATGGAAGGCAGCCGCCCGCTGCTGGTAGAGATACAGGCACTGGTCGCGCCCTCGGCGCTGGGCACGCCGCGGCGCGCGGTGGTGGGCTGGGATTCCGGGCGGCTGGCGATGGTGTTGGCGGTGCTGGAAGCGCGCTGCGGCCTGTCGCTTGCCGGCCGTGACGTCTATCTCAATGTTGCCGGTGGATTGCGTATCGGCGAGCCAGCGGCTGATCTGGCGGTCGCCACCGCGCTCGCCTCGGCCGCCGCCGACCATCCCGCCCCATCCGGCGCGGTGGTGTTCGGCGAAATCGGGCTGTCCGGGGAAGTCCGCCCGGTCAGCCAAACCGACCTGCGACTCAAGGAAGCCGCCAAGCTCGGCTTCCGCCGGGCAGTGATGCCGTGCCGGCCCGAGAGGCGCGGCAGGCGCGCCCCGGCGATGCCCGACAACATGGCGTTGACTGAAATCGAGCACCTGCGGGACTTGGTGGGGCTGATCGGCCCGGCGGGTGCACCCAAACTGGCCAGCGCGTCATGAGCCCGGCCGATATTGCCGTTATCGTCATTGTGCTGCTTTCGGGCCTGATCGCCTTTTCGATGGGCTTCGTACGCGTGATGCTGGCGTTGCTTGGCTGGGTCGGCGCCGCTATCGCCACGCTCTATGGCTTCCGCTTCGCCCGCCCGATCGCGCATGAATGGATTTCTGTCGGTTTTCTGGCCGATGCCGCCGCCGGCATCAGTGTATTTCTTATCGCCCTGGTGGCGCTGACCTTTGTCAGCCATGCAATTGGACGCCGGGTACGTGACAGTTCGCTCAGCACGCTCGATCGCTCGGTCGGGCTGGTGCTTGGATTTTTCATCGGTGGCGTTCTGGTATCGCTCGCCTATCTCGGCGTGCTGTGGATAGGGCGGGAAGACTGGGTGGCGGATGCGAGATCCCGACCGCTGCTTATCCAGGGCGCGGCCACGCTACAGGCAACCCTGCCTTCCGAATGGCGCGGCTCCCTGCCCAGCTACGACGGCGCGACATTGCGGCGTCGGTTTGAAGAACTTGTTGAACCCGCGACCAAATCTCCCGCGCAGACCCCCAAACAGGGCTATACTGAGCAACAGCGCCGCGAGATGGACCGCCTGATCAAGGGGCAGAAATAGTCTTGAAGCAGCTACTGACCACCAATCCACACGACGACGACAAGCTGCATGAAGAATGCGGTGTCTTCGGCGTCCATGGCCACGTCGACGCGGCGGCGGTGGCGGCCCTCGGCTTGCACGCCCTGCAGCATCGCGGCCAGGAAGCCGCCGGCATCGTCACCTTCGACGGCCGCCATTTCCACAGTCATCACCAAGCCGGCCATGTCGGCGACATATTCGGCAGTGAAGCCGTCATGCAGCGGCTACAGGGAACGTCGGCCATCGGCCACAACCGCTACTCGACGACCGGCGAAATGGCGCTGCGAAACGTGCAGCCGCTGTTCGCCGATTTCGCTTCGGGCGGCTTCGCCATCTCGCATAATGGCAATTTGACCAACGCCGCCCTGTTGCGTCGCGCCCTGGTCAAGCGGGGTTGCCTGTTCCAGTCCACCACCGATACAGAGGTCATCATCCATCTGATCGCGATCAGCGAACAGAACAGCGTGGTCGAGCGCATGATTGACGGGCTGCGCCAGGTCGTGGGCGCCTATTCGCTGGTCGCCATGACCAACGAAACCATGATCGGGGTGCGCGACCCGCTGGGCGTGCGGCCGCTGGTGCTGGGACGCGTCGATGGCGCCTGGATCCTCGCGTCGGAAACCTGCGCGCTCGATATCATCGGCGCACGCTTCGAGCGCGAAGTCGAACCCGGCGAGATCGTGATCATCGACGAAAACGGGCTGACCAGCTTGAAACCCTTCGCGCCGGCGCCACCCCGGCTCTGCATTTTCGAATACATCTACTTTTCGCGCCCCGACAGCCAACTCGGCGGCCACAACATCTACGAAGCCCGCAAGCGCATCGGCGTCGAGCTGGCACGCGAAAGCGCCATCATCGCCGACATGGTGATCCCGGTGCCCGATTCCGGTGTGCCCAGCGCCATGGGCTTCGCCGCGGAAACGGGCCTGCCCTACGAACTCGGCATCATCCGCAACCATTATGTCGGCCGAACCTTCATTGAACCGGCGGATCACATCCGCCATCTCGGGGTCAAGCTGAAGCACAATGCGAACCGCGCCATCATCGAAGGCAAGCGGGTGGTGCTGGTCGATGACAGCATCGTACGCGGCACGACGTCGATAAAAATCGTCGAAATGGTGCGCAACGCCGGCGCCACCGAGGTGCATATGCGCATCGCCAGCCCACCCACCACGAACTCATGCTTCTACGGTGTCGATACGCCGGAACGCAAAGAATTACTGGCCGCGCGCCAGAACGTCGAGGAAATGGCCAAACATATCGGCGTCGATTCCCTGGCCTTCATCTCGACCGACGGGTTGTACCGGGCGATGGGGCTGTCCGGCCGCGATCCGGCCCTGCCGCAATATTGCGACGCCTGCTTTACCGGCGACTATCCGATTTCATTGATCGATCGCGAAGATGGCGGGACCGGCTCGCAGCTTTCCTTCCTGGTCAATTTTGGCTGACCGGGATGGACGGCTTGCCGGCCGCGTCGCACTGATCACCGGCGCATCGCGCGGCATCGGAGCCGCTATCGCCAGGCGCTACGCCGCCGAGGGCGCGCAGGTGATCCTGACAGCGCGTACCACGGCCGGGCTCGAAGAGGTCGATGACGAAATTCGCGCCGACAGCGATGGCGAGAATTCGGCAACCCTGGTGCCGCTGGATCTGCGCGACCCGGAAGAAATCGACAAGCTGGGCCAGGCGATCTCGCAACGCTTCGGCCGGCTCGACGTGCTGGTCGGCAATGCCGGGCTGCTCGGGACCATGACACCGCTGACCCAGATCGAGCCGGATGAGTTCACCGAAGTACTAGCGGTCAACCTTACCGCCAACTGGCGGTTGGCCCGGGCGCTGCAGCCCCTGCTGCTTGCCTCTCCGTCGGGCCGCGCGATCTTCGTGACCACGGCGGCCAGCGGCGGGCGCGCCTATTGGGGCACCTATTCGATCTCCAAGACCGCGCTCGAGGCGATGGTCCGCACCTGGGCGGAGGAAATGGCCAAAACGCCTTTGCGCATCAACCTCGTCGACCCGGGGGCGACCCGGACATCCATGCGCGCCGACGCCTATCCGGCCGAAGACCCGATGACCCTGCCGGCGCCGGAAGATATGGTCGATATATTCGTCGAGCTCGCGGAAGAAAACTGCCCCCGTCACGGCGAACGCCTGCACGCACAAAGGCGATAGGCTTACTTCTTGGCGTAGGGGTTCTCGCCCTTGCGCAGCACCACCCGGATGGGTACGCCGTCGAGACCGAAAGTTTCACGCAGACCGTTGGCAAGGAAACGCCGGTAGGATTCGGGCAGCGCCGCCGGGCGGGTGGAAAACACCACGAAGGTCGGCGGCCGTCCCTTGACCTGGGTCATATAGCGCAGTCTGAGCCGTCGGCCCTTGACCACGGGCGGCGGATGGCGTTCCACCGCATCGTCAAGCCAGCGGTTAAGCGTGGCGGTGGTAAGCCGTTTGTTCCAGATGTCATAGGCGCCGGCGACCGCTGGCATCAGACGATCCACCCCCTCGCCGGTCAGCGCCGACAGGGTAACGATGGGAATGCCGCGCACCTGCGGCAGCGATATTTCCAGCCGGTCGGTCAGCTTGCGCATCGCCGCCGCGCGGTCTTCCACCATGTCCCACTTGTTGACCGCGATCACCAGCGCGCGGCCTTCGTCTATAACGTGGCTTGCGATGGTCAGATCCTGGCGCTCGGGCATGGCGGTGGCATCCACCACCAGCACGACGACATGGGCGAAACGGATGGCGCGCAACGTGTCGCCGACCGACAGTTTCTCCAGCTTTTCCTGAATACGGCCGCGGCGACGCAGCCCGGCGGTATCGATGAGGCGCAACGGCCTGCCGCGCCATTCCCAGGCCACTGAGATCGCGTCCCGGGTCACGCCAGGTTCGGGCCCTGTGATAACCCGGGCTTCGCCAACCAGACGGTTGAGCAGGGTCGATTTGCCGACATTGGGACGCCCGACGATGGCCAGCAGCAACTCTTTATCCGCCGGTTCCGTGTCTTCGGAATCATCCGGCACGACGGGCTCGGGCGCCTCGACCTCGGCATTTGCCGCATCTACCAACGGCGCCAGGATCACATGAAGCTCGGCCATGCCTTCGTTATGCTCGGCTGAAATCGGCACTGGGTCGCCCAGCCCCAGTTCCCAGGCCTCGATCATGCCACTCTCGCCCCGGGCGCCCTCACACTTGTTGGCGACGAGGATCACGGGTTTGTGCGCGTGCCGCAGCCAGTCAGCGAAATGGCGGTCAATGGGGGTCACGCCGGCGCGCGCATCGATCACCATCAAGGCCGCGTCGGCTTCATCCAATGCCTGATCGGTCTGTTCACGCATGCTGGCCTCGATGGTGCCGGGCGCCGCGTCCTCCAACCCGGCGGTATCGATCAGCCTGAATTTCAGATCGCCAAGGCGCGCATCGCCATAGCGCCGGTCACGGGTTACCCCGGGAGCGGCATCGACCAAGGCGGTCCGCAGCCGGCACAATCGATTGAACAAAGTCGATTTGCCAACATTCGGCCGCCCAAGAATGGCGAGCGTAAAAGCCATATCAGCGCAACGCGATCAGGCGCCCGCCGTCGGTCAGGACATAGACCGTATTGCCGGCGACGACCGGGGCGATGAAGACCTTGTCGGAAATATCGACGCGACCAAGAAGGTTCCCTGTATAGGGCGACACCGACAGCAGCTCGCCATGGCTGCCGCCAAGCAACAGCCGATCTCCGGCAAGCACCAGGCCCGACCAGAAAATCGGCCCTTCCTGGTCTTCCTCATCCTCGAAACGTTGCAGTTGCCTTACCCATCGAACGCCGCCTGTTTTGCGAATCAGGCAGACAATCAGCCCGTCATTCGAAATCAGATACACATAGGCGCCGGCAACCCAGGGCCCATAGGCCGAGCCAATCGCACGTTCCCAAAGCCGGGCGCCGGTCCTCAGATCGATGGCGACGGTGCGTCCGCTATTCGCGGTTACCAAAACCTGGCCGCGATCTATCACCGGCCGGCCCCGCACATGGGCAATGGTGGATACCGGATTGGATCGCCTCAGCGCGGTCAGTGAATCCGACCAGATGACACGCCCGTTCTCAATCCGGAGCGCCACGATCTCGCCCGACGAATAGGCCGCCATTACAACGGAGCCATCGGCGGTCGGCGCGGCACCACCCAACAGACCGGCGGTTTCGGTGATACCGACATGGTTCCACTTCACCTTGCCGTCCTTGGCGTCGAGCGCGACCAGTTCGTTTGCGATGGTGGTCACGAAAATACGGCCACGAAAGACTGTCGGCGCCGCCCGAATCGGACCGCCGACCCTGACGCGCCAGATTTCCTTGCCGGTCGCGGCCTCAAGCGCGATCACCTGGGCGAAGCCAGTGGTAACGAACAGCCGTCCGCCGGCAAAGGCGAGGCCGCCGCCGAAGCTGTCATCTTCGTGCTCGGATGTCAGACGCCGACGCCACAGACGATTTCCGGTAGAGGCGTTGAAGGCCCGTACCTCGGCGCGCGCATCGATAGTGTAAACCACGCCATCGGCGACCACCGGCGCCGACAGAAGTTGCGCGGTGCTGCCCGAGCCGTCGCCGATATCCACCCGCCACACCCGTCTCAACGGGCCGTCGGCCGACAGGTGATGCATGGCATGGTTCGGATAGCCGCCCGCCTGCGGCCAATCGGCATTGACGAAGGGCTTCGGCAGGCGCACGGCAAGGTCGGCCAACTGTTGGTCCGGCTCAAGCAATCGATCGAACGCCATCACGGAAATGCGCTTACCCGGCAGCGGCGGCTCCCGCTTGCCGCCCAGCCAACTGTCACAGGCGCTCAACAGAACCAACAATCCCATTGAAGCCAATAGAATCCGGCGTCTGTAGAGCATCGACATCAGATCACTAGCCGCCAATGACGGCAAGAACCTGGGTAGCACGCGCGCGCATGCCCGCGGGGGCGGAAATATCATCGACCAGCGCGGTAAAGCTCTTGCGCGCCGCCGTCACGTCGCCCTGATTGAGCGCCAACAGACCAGCCAGTTCGCGCGCCGAATGGCGCCACGGCCCGTCGTCACGAATCAAGGGTGATAGCCGACTGCCGAGCGCGGCCGCATCGATGCCCGACTGGTCGATCCCCTGCATCACCGCGAACACGACCGCTGCCTCGCGCAGCGCCACAGACAAACCGTCATCGGCGGCAAGCCGGTCGTAAACCGCGATGGCGCCGGCGGCATCGCCGCCCTTCGCCCTGAGCGCCGCCTGACGGAATCGGGCGAGCGTCTGATAGCCATCTGTGCCCTTGTCGGCGAGAGACGCGAACACCGCGGCGGCTTCGGATTTCTTTCCAGCGGCCTCGAATGTGGCCGCCGCCTGAAAACGGGCACTGTCATTTTGGCGTTGCTTGGTACGGTATTGATCCCACCCACGAACACTGCCGTAAGCCACGATAATCGCAACAACGGCGCCAATGACGTATTTGCCATAGGTTTTCCACAACTTTTCATTGCGGTCTTGCCGTAGTTCTTCGTCTATTTCGCGAAAAATATCGCCCACAGGTCACTCCGATCCGGGTCAAAAGCGGCGCTACCATAGCCACCCCACATGGAAAAGCAAACACCAACGAAAGGCAAGATTCCAACCCTCCCCCCACTGGACGCGGGTTTCAGAAAATGAATATAATTGCATTCATAAAAAGGGCACAAACTGACGGGGAGTCATTCACGGATCGATGTCAAAAGTGGTCAGACTGTCCAGCTTCCGGAGTAAGGGCAATCAGCGTGTCTATTTCACCCGGGGCGAACTGAACCAGCTTCTCTCCATTTACAGTCGCCGGGTCATCGGTGGGGAATGGAAGGATTACGCGATCGATCAGGGCAAGGGAATGTCCGCCTTTTCGATCTACCGCGACTCCAGCGGTCGCGCCGCCTTCACCGTCTATAAATTCGCCAATGGCAGCCACCGCAAGGGTGATTACGTGGTCGGCAGCGGTGGCAACATCCTGCAACGCGGCCGCACGCTCAACGAGGCCCTTACCGTCCTCAAGACAAACCTTCGGCTGGTTAACTGACAGCTAGGCCGCTTTATTCCTTGAGCAGGTCGTGACCCTTGCCATTATGCCGGAAAAAGGTGACATGGCCGAGTGCTCCCGGGTCACGCGCCAAATCCTCGACCAGCTCCAGCACACGGGTGGTGACCAGCGGCAGTTCCAACTCCGCGGTCCCGGCGATCGGCACAAAGGTAAGATCAAGCAGCTCGCCGCTTCCCGCCAGGTCGCCCGTGATATGACGTGAATCCAGCATGAAAAACCTGGCATTGAAACGAATGGGCCGCCAATGCGGGGTCACGGCGCGCGCGACATAAACCAAATTCTCAAAGCACGGCGCCATGCCGGTATCGAAAAATGGCTTCCAGTTGGCCGGCGCCGTCCGATGCGGCTCGAAATCCAGCTTACCGATGATCAGCCCGGTTTCCTCGAAGGTCTCGCGCACCGCCGCCGCGGCCAGCGCGCGCGCGCGCGCCGGCGTCGCCCGACGCATCAACCGCCGGGCAACGTCGTCACGCAGCCCTGTCGCGCTGCGTACCCGGCTGTCATAGGGATCGACCCGCCCGCCGGGAAACACATAGCGTTGCGGTAGGAAGCGGTGCTTACGGTGGCGCTGGCCCATCAGCACCTCGACCTTGCCGCGCCGCTGACGGTAGATAATCACGGTGGCGGCGTCTCTCGGGCGTGGCGCCCTGGTGCCGGGCGCCCTCATCTCGGCTGGCGGAACCGCCGCCTTCTTTTTGGATGATGCAGACATGTCGGGCAAAATTACACTGGCGGCACGGGCTGTAAAGGGCCGGTGGCCGCCTAATCCTTGACCACGGACCAGTCGCCGGTCCGGCGCAGGGTAGCGTGGCGCAGGTCGTCCAGGTCCCTCGCCCCCACACAAAAGCAGGCAATCCTGAGTTCCTCTATCGTCGCGGCCATATGGTCGCGTACCGCGTTCCCGATATCGCCCGCCGCCGCCCCCAGCACCGGGGCCGCCATGCCACACAGATTGGCCCCAAGCCGGATCGCCTTCGCGACATCGACACCGCCGCGCAGCCCGCCACTGGCGAAAACCGGAAGATCGGGCAATGCTTGCCTCGTCTCGATCAGCGCGAGCGCGGTCGGGATGCCCCAGGCGGCAAAACCATGCGCCACCCGGCGCACCAGCGGATCGGCCTGGCGGTGCGCCTCAACCTCGCTCCAACTCGTGCCGCCGGCGCCCGCGACATCGATACCGGCAACGCCACACCCGGCAAGCGAACGGGCGATCCCCGCCGAAATGCCATTGCCGACTTCCTTGACCACCACGGGCACGTCGAGAGCCGTGACCAGCGTCTCTATCCTGCCCAGCAGGCCGCGCCAGTCGCGGTCACCTTCCGCCTGCACCGCTTCCTGCAGCGGATTGAGATGGAGAAACAGCGCATCAGCCTCGATCATCTCAACCACGCGTCGGGCCTGATCCACGCCATAGCCGTAATTGAGCTGTACCGCGCCCAGATTTGCGAACAGCAGGATATCCGGAGCGACCGCGCGCACCTTGTAGGTATCGGCCAGTTCTTCCCGCTCGATAGCGGCGCGCTGCGAGCCCAGCCCCATGGCGATGCCGAGTGCCTGCGCCCCTTCCGCAAGGCGCAGGTTGATATCGCGCGCCGGGGCCGCGCCACCGGTCATGCTGGAAATCAGCAGCGGCGCTTCGAGCCGCCTGCCGAACAGAGTGGTCGCAAGATCGACTTCGTCGAGCGACAGCTCGGGCAATGCCCGGTGCTCGAAGAAAAACCTCTCTAAACCGGTGCTGACCCCCTTGGCGGCCACATCCTCGTTAAGCACGGTCTCAATATGTTCACGCTTGCGCCCCTCGGTGCGGGCGTCGGCCGCCGGACTATCCTTGCCGGGTTGATGCGTCATGGCTTAACGATCCTTGCTGTCAGGATGACAGCAGGATAACGCCAATGACGCCGCCGGAAAATGTGTTTGGTTCAGCGCACCTGGCACCAGGGGCGCGCGCGGCGATCCGATTTTCGGCACAGCTCGCATTGAATACGCATCTGGCCGAGCTTGTGACGAATCTGCGATTCGCACTGGTTGGCAAAAGTCTTCTCGGCGCCGGGTTCCAGTTCCAGATAGCTGACCGGGGCGCCGATCGGCGGCGGATCAACGAAACCCAGTCGCCGCAACATACTCACCGTCGCGGGGTGCACTGAATGAGCATAGATGCGCGCGAACTTGCGTGCCGTGTCGGAGGCGAATTCACTGAAACAATTGGTAATCAGCAGTCCCGCTAGGCCGCGCCGACGCAGGGCCGGATCAACGATGACGGAATCGAGCTTGAGGGTCTCGCCGATTTCGTCGGATTTCGGGTCAAAAAACTGAAACGCCGCGGCCGCACACAGAGACTCACATCCCCAAAGCCCCATCACCACAAGGCTTACGCCAGGTTTATCATCGGCATCATCATCGAGGCAGGTGCGGATTGGACCGACTTCGGGTGAATCAGCGAATCGCCTGGCAAAGTCCTGGAAATCGGACTCGGCAATTTTCCGGATTACCAGCCCCGGCTTGGACTCGGGTTCGCCCGCTGATGAATCCCCGAGTAAATCTTGTGCCTTTGTCGCCATCCAAAGAGATCCGTTCCACGATGCCATGACCAGTCGATCGATCACCGATCAGCATAGAAAGAACGGTTTAATTCTTTATGACGTAAAATCGGATTTTCGTGAAAATAGGCGGTTTTCAAGGGCCTTGAACGAGCCAACAGCCAATTTTCCGGATTTTTAGGGTCAGGCTTAAGAACAGAACGATAACGGATGGCGCCTGTCCCCCGGGGTCGGGAGACAGGCGCCATGCCATGACTACATATTCATGACCTTTTTGAGCGCGGCGAGTTGGGACTTCGGCATGGTGTACATCTTGGTCACCAGCTTCTGCACCTCCACCCCGGTCGCGGGCGAAATGGCAAGCCTGACTTTCTTGGCTTCCGCCAGGAAGGCCTTGTCCTTCATGGTCGCATCAAACGCCGCCCGGATGGTATTTACGTGCCGGGCCGGCGCGCCGGGGTTCATGATGTAGGGCCGCCCGAACACCATCTGGGCCAAGAACTGCTCGACCAGCGCGCGATCGGCAGGTTTTTTGATGTAGTCCCAGACTGTTGGCACGCCCATCGAAATGGATACGGCTTGGAGGTTCTTGAGATCCTGCAGCATAGGGTTGTCAGCTGTCATTTCATCCAGTGATTCGGGTGCAAAGTGTATGGCTCCCCACAAAATAGCCTGTTTATCTGTCTTGCTTACAAGATTGGCTAGGGTTTCATTGCTGTAGAAATTGTCCGTCTTCTTCAGGATAACATCAATAATGGCTTGAGTTTGAGTTTTATCCCCGGCAAGGATATTTGATTCATCTATGAATGTGAGACTGATTTCTTTGTCATCTTCCCACATCCCGTAAATAGTGAAGCCTTCATAATCGGTCTCACTGATTTCTTGTCCTTCTTCCTGAGCTTTTTCCCGGATGAGAGCAAGGATTTTATCTTTGTCGTAGTTTAAATTCAGGATGGCAGCGACTTTTTCTTTGTCTCCTTCATTTTCTTTTTGTGTCACGGCTCCGGCTAAAAAGAAAATATCTTTAAGAGGATCTATGTTGGTCATTTCGATAAAGGCTTGAATGTCTTCATCTTCAGTGATTGCTTTTCTGGCGAATTCCATTTCCATAGCGCGCGCCAGATCGATAAAAACGATACCGTCTGCATTTGCCGGGAGAAGTTTGAGCATATTTTCTGCCTGGGCATTGCCCGCTTTAGGTACCCCTGACTTTCCACATGACGTAAGCCCTGCAATCACAATAAAGACGATAGCAAAAAAAGTGATTGTTTTTTTCATGATATTCCTCCTGAAATAATCTCTTCTTTTCTTGTACTTGTTCACTCAAACTATATCAGAAAATACTGACAGAATCGAGTATTTATTCCAACTATTTCAGGTACTTGTAGAGTTCCAGTTGGCTGGAATAGAGCCAGCAGCGGATCCAGATGAAAGAGCAGATAAAGATCTGCTGGATTATGAAGACTGCGGTTATGCTGACTATTGAAGTCTGAGTAATAATCTCTTTGAGGAGGATATAAACGACTGTGAGACCAAGATTGGCTAAGAGCAGGAGATAGAATAATCCCATTGTCGTTCCGAAATTTTTAAACACAAAGATAAAAGCATTCCTTATTGTTAGCAGGACATTTTGACCGTCTTCGAGAGCCGTTTTGATGCG
>JAZFSB010000299.1:0-2237 GCA_036445935.1 Alphaproteobacteria bacterium
AGTCAGCCGGTCGAATTGCGCGCTGTATTCGATCAGCGCCGCGTCACCCCGCACCCGCACCTCGGCGATAATCTCCGCCACCTGCGCGTCCACCTCCTCATCGACGCCGCGCCCGGCCTCGACCAGCGCGTCAAAACGGGCCGCGAAGTCCGTGGTCCCGCTGTCGAGCCTAAGCGCCATTGACCGCGCCCCGAAATGCCTCGATCCATTTGCCGATCGTCTCGGGCCGGGTCTTGAGCGCCGCCCGGTTGACCACCAGGCGCGAGCTGACATCGGCGATCTGTTCGACCTCCACTAAACCGTTGGCGCGCAGTGTGCTGCCGGTCTGGGTCAGATCGACGATACGCCCGGCCAACCCCAGCACGGGGGCAAGCTCCATCGCGCCGTTCAGCTTGATACATTCGGCCTGCACGCCGCGGGCCGCGAAGTGACGCCGCGTGACTTCCGGATATTTTGTCGCAACCGAAACATGGCTCCAGCGCGTCGGGTCGTCATCGGCCAGCATGTCGCCCGGCTCGGCCACGATCAGGCGACACTTGCCGATCCCAAGATCGAGCGGCGCATAGTTTTCCGAATAGTCGAATTCCATCAGCACGTCGCTGCCGGCAATACCGAGATGGGCCGCGCCAAAGGCCACGAAAGTCGCGACATCGAAGCTGCGAACCCGGATGATGCGCAAGCCGGGCACGTTGGTTTCAAAGCGCAGCTTCCGGCTTGCCTCGTCGCTGAAATCCGGCTCCGGCTCAATACCGGCGCGCGCGAGCAGCGGCACCGCCTCCTCCAGGATACGGCCTTTCGGCAAAGCCAACACCAGGTCCTGGTCTTCGGCCACGATAATCTCCTGCCTCACTTGCGCTCGTCGTCCAGCGGGTGAACCGGCCGCCACTGGGTCGGCCAGGGTTCGTCGAAATCCTGTAAATGGCACAGCAGCCCATCCACTTCCAGCCGGATGGTGATGCCGGCGGAAAATTTCAGTTCGACTTGATTATCCCCGGCCTCCATCGACAGCAGCGAAATGATCTGACCAGCACGCTGCTGGTCCAGCCCCTGCCGGCGCACCGCGTCAACGCCCTCGAAACAGATACCGCAATGAACCCGATCATAGATCGGCGTGCCTTCGGTGGGTCGCGCGCGGGTCGCGTCCTCCCAGCGAAAGCGGTTGACGGCAAGCACGAAGCGCCGCTCGGCCGGCAGGTAGCGCATTTCCTTAACCGCGACGACCGCGTCCTGAAGTGCGGCCGACATCACCGACAGGTCTTCCGCGTCGCGGGCCAACAGTTTAAGCGGCGGCGCATCGGTCATTGATCGACCCTTTCGATATCCGCGCCACAGGCGGCCAGCTTCTCCTCTATCCGTTCATAGCCGCGATCCAGGTGATAGACCCGGCTGATGATGGTTTCCCCCTCGGCCGCGAGACCCGCCAAAATCAGCGAGGCCGAGGCGCGCAGATCGGTCGCCATGACCGGCGCGCCGGCCAGCGCAGGCACGCCGCGCACCAGCGACGACGCGCCATGCACGGTGACGTTGGCGCCCATGCGGGCGAGTTCGGGAATATGCATGAAGCGGTTTTCGAAGATCGATTCCGTGATCATCGCCGCCCCGTCCGCCGTGCTCATCAGCGCGGTCATCTGGGCTTGCAGATCGGTCGGGAAGCAGGGAAACGGCTCGGTCATCACATCGACCCCGGTGAGCCGTCCATCGGCGGCGACACGGACTCCCTTATCATCCGCATCGATTTCGCAGCCCGCCTCGCGCAACTTGTCGATCACGGCTTCGATCAGATCGGCGCGCGCGCCGACCAGCTCCAGCCGGCCGCCGGTGATCGCCGCCGCCATCGCATAGGTGCCGGCTTCTATCCGGTCGGGCACCACCGCGTGATGTGCGCCGCCCAGCCGGTCGCGGCCCTGTACCGTCAGCGTGTCCGTGCCAATGCCCTCGATTTCGGCGCCCATCGCCACCAGACATTCGGCAAGGTCCGATATCTCGGGTTCGCGCGCGGCATTGCCGATCACGCTTTCGCCGCGCGCCAGCGTCGCCGCCATCAGCACGTTCTCGGTGGCCCCGACCGACACGGTGGGAAACACGACATGCGCGCCGGTGAGCCCGTCAGGCGCGCTAGCCTCGATATAGCCACCGGTCATCTCGATCTCGGCGCCAAGCGCCGCCAGCCCCTTGATGTGAAGATCGACCGGCCGCGTGCCGATGGCGCAACCGCCCGGCAGCGACACGCGCGCCGA
>JAZFSB010000300.1:0-4628 GCA_036445935.1 Alphaproteobacteria bacterium
CCTGATCATGATCGACTGCACCACGGTGTCGGAGGAAGCGTCGGCCACTGTGCGCGCCGCCGCCGCCGCCAAGGGCGTTCAGTTCCTGGCGGCGCCAGTCAGCGGCAACGCCAAGGTGGTCAAGGCGGGCAAGCTCTCGATCGTGGCGTCCGGCCCGCGCGAAGCATTCGACACAGCCCTGCCGTATCTTGAAGCGGTCGGCACCGGGGCCAGCTATGTCGGCGAGGGCGAGTTGGCGCGGATCGTGAAGATTTGCCACAACGTGTTTCTCGGCGTGGTCACGCAGTCACTCGCCGAGATCACCGTGCTGGCGGAAAAATCAGGCGTCTCGCGCGCCGCCTTCCTCGACTTCATGAACCAGAGCGTGATGGGCTCGGTGTTCACCCGCTACAAGTCGCCGGCGCTGATCAATCTCGACTTCCACGTGACCTTCACGCCGCAATTGCTGCGCAAGGATCTCGATCTTGGTCTCACCGCCGGGCGCGCCCTGGAAGTGCCGATGCCGGTCGCCGCCGCGACGCGGGAAATCGTCCAAAGCATGATCGGCAACGGCCTGGCCGACACCGATTTCTCAGAGTTGCTCACGCTCGAAGCCCGCGCCGCCGGGGTCACGCTGGAGCCCGAAAACGTCGAGGTCGATGACGGGCTGTAGGGGGCAGTGCGCGTGTCATTGATCGCTTTTCGGGGGAATCGCGGACATGGGATAAGCTGGCCGGATAGCGGCTAATACCAATGACCCTTGGTATAAGGAGCGACCATGGAAAATGACGGCAAGGCACCCGGTTTCAGCAATATTCACCGTATCACGGTGCTGTGGACCGACTGCGATCCCGCGGGGATCAATTTTTACGGCAATTACTTCCGCTGGATGGATGCGGCTTCCTATCACCTGTTCAAGGCGGCCGGGCTACGCTGGGAGGAATGGCGCAGCCGCTGGGACGCGCTTGGCATTCCGCTGATCGGCGCGCATGCGGATTTCAAGTCGCCGGCCAAGTTCGGCGATGAGCTGGATATCGAAAGCCACGTGTCGGAATGGGGCCGAAGCTCTTTCACCGTCACGCATGTTTTCCGGGAGGGCGACCGGATGACCGCCGAGGGCTGGGAAAAGCGGGTGTTCTGCAACGGCGACCCGGCCGATCCCTCGACCTTTGCCTCCGCCCCCATTCCCGACGACATCCGCAAGCCTCTCGGCGGATAAACAGGAGCGTTCCCTCATGAGCCGCGAACCGTTCGAGCCCTCGAAGGCGTACGAAAATGACGACTTTCTCAATAGCCCCGATGCCCGGCCGATACGCTTGCTGTCGGAATATCTCGAGCCGATGGAGCGCTTCGAGGATTTGAATGTTCGCGACACCATCCTGGTTTTTGGTTCCGCCCGGACATTGCCGCGCGATATTGCCGAGGCCCAGCTCGCGGCGGCGAAAAAGTCCGGCGAGGACGTCGAGGCGGCGGAGCGTGCGCTCGAAATGTCGCGCTATTACGAGGAATCGCGTGAACTTGCCTTTCGCCTGACTGAATGGTCGAAGCAGTTGCGGGACGGGTCGGGCCGGCGCTTCGTGATCTGCACCGGCGGCGGGCCGGGCATCATGGAAGCCGCTAATCGCGGCGCATCCGAGGCCAAGGGCGACAATATGGGGCTCGGCATCTCGTTGCCGATGGAGCAGTCGAACAACCCCTACATCACTGACCGCCTCAACATGCAGTTCCATTATTTTTTCATGCGCAAGTTCTGGTTCCTCTATCTCGCCAAGGCGGTGGTTATCATGCCGGGCGGGTTCGGCACGCTGGATGAGCTGTTCGAATCGCTGACCCTGGTGCAGACCCGCAAAGTGCAGAAACATATGCCCATCGTGCTCTACGGCACGGCGTTCTGGGATTCCGTGATTAATCTGGAAGCGCTGGTCGATTATGGCACCATCTCGGCGGATGACCTTGAGCTGATCCACCATTCCGACAGCGTCGACGATGCATTCGAATACATTACTCGCGACCTGACCCGCTTCGCCGTCGAACTGCCGGGCATGGGGCTGTAACTAGAGCGTTTTCCGATCTGACGGAACCGGCCGGTGCGATTCCGCGTGAATGGAAAGCGCCCTACCCGTCTTCGATATCGTCGAGCGCGGACAGCGTGGGCGGGGCGCCGGGCAGGCCGAGTTCTTCCCAGCGGGATACGACCTGGTCGTGCGTGGTGCGGCGGACCATGGTGCGGGGCGCGAAGTCGGCCAGGAAGCGGTGCGGCTTGCAGGCGTCGATCAGCGCCTTCGAGCCATAGGGGCGCAGCTCGGGCGGTGGCTGGCTGGGGTCGAGGCCGGTCGACCAGGTGCGGCGCTGGATGTCAATGTCGTCGACCGGATTGGCCCGTGTGCTTAGCGCCCATAGCACCTGGTTGATGTCGGTCGGGTCGACATCGTCATCGACGGCGATGATCCATTTGGTGAAATAGGCGCCGGCCGGGCATTGCGCGGCGGCGGCCAGGGCCTGGGCGGTGTGGCCGGCATATTGTTGGGCGATGGAGACCACGGTCATGCCCCAGCCCGACGCCGCCGCCGGATGGCACCAGACGCCCCGCACGCCGGGGATGCCGAACCGTTCCAGATCGTCCCAGATCGCCGCCGAACGCATGATGGCGTAATAGGCGCCGATCTCGCAGGCCGGATAATCCGACATCAGGGCGGCGGTCAGGATCGGGCGCTTGCGCATATGCAGCGCGGTGACGTTGATTACCGGCTGGGGCGATTCGGGCCTGCCGTAATAGCCGGTGAATTCGCCCAGCGGGCCTTCCGGCATGACGTCGTCCGCGCTTACCGTGCCTTCGATTACGATTTCGGCGCGGGCCGGGATCGGCAGCGAGGTGGTGACGCCCTGGGTCAGCTCCATCGGCGCGCCAATCATGCCGCCGATGATGTCGAGCTCCGACACGTCCGCGCCATAGGATTGGGCCGCCACCATGAACGGCACCGGGTCGATGCCATAGGCCGCGACCACTTCGCACGCTTCACCGCGTGCCCACCAGGCCTCGCGGTCGAGCAGCCCGTGCTTGCCGGGCGAACAGTACATGCCGATGCGCCGGGGCCCCTGCACCATCTGGCGGTAGCAGCCGACATTGATGCGCCCGCTGTCGGGGTTGCGGGTGAAGGTGATGTCGCCGGAGCCGATATAATCTCCACCGTCGCGCGGCCAGAAGCGGGGGCTGGGCAGGCGGGTCAAGTCGATGTCGTCGCCGGTCAGCACGATCTCGTTGACCGGCGCGGTATCCGGGGCCACGTCGATCGGTGGGATGCGCTGGCTGGCGCGCTCGCGCATGGCCCCGATCATGTCGTGGGTCGACAGTTCCGGGTCGATGCCGACGGCCAGCGCGAAGCGGCGCTTGCTGGCCCCCAGCATATTGCTGATCACCCGCGTGCCGCTTTCGTCGCCGATCACGTTCTCGAACATCAGCGCGGGCGAGCCCTCGTCCTGGGCCACCATGTAGGTCGCCGCCGACAGCTCCTCAGCCGCCGATACCGGCGCGGTCACGCGGTGCAGCCCGCCATCGGCTTCGATCAGATCGATCCATTCGCGCAGATCGCGCGGCCCGCGCTGGTTGTCGCGCGCCGTGGTTGCCGCCCGGGGGGTGGAACCCTTGCCTTCCATTGACGTCTCTTTCATGCAGGGCCAATCGCCGTGCGCCGGAGTCTGCCACGCCCGCGCTGCGCGGCAAAGGGTCGCGGTCTTGCACTGGTCCGAAATCCGCTATATTGCCCGAACAACGATGCCAAACCAGGACACTAACCGTGAGCACAGACCCCTTTATCATCGACGACCCAGATGCGGCGGCCTTCAAGCTGAACCGGCGCACTCTGGCCGACCCCGATATCCTCGAGCAGGAGCGCGGCGCGATCTTCGAGCGGTCCTGGATCTATTGCGGCCATGCGTCGGAAATTCCCGAGCCGGCCGATTTCCGGACCCGCAACGTGTGCGGCCGGCCGGTTATTTTCTGCCGGGGTTCTGATGGCGACGTGCGGGTGTTTCTCAATACCTGCCGGCACCGGGGCGCTTCCGTGTGCCGCGAGCGCGAGGGCAATTCCAAGCGCTTCTACTGCTTCTATCACGGCTGGTCCTATGACTGTGACGGCAAGCTTGTCGCCGTCCCGGGCGAGGATTCGTATCCGCCGCATTTCGACAAGGCGAATTTCTCGCTGACCGAAGCGCCCCGGGCTGAACAATATCGCGATTTCTGGTTCATCAGCTTCGATCCAGATGTCGCTCCGCTCGAAGAGTACCTGGCCGGGGCTAAGGAATATATCGACCTGGTGGTCGATCAGTCGCCGTCGGGCAGGATGCAGGTCATCCAGGGCACCCAGGAATATGACATCCGCGCCAACTGGAAGCTGCTGGTCGAAAACAGCTTCGACGATTACCACCTGGTCTCGACCCACAAGACCTGGCTCGATTACATGAAGGATGCGGGCGTCGATATCCGCCCGCCCGAGGGGCTGTTGCTGCCCACGCACGGCGTCGGCAAGGGGCTCGGCAACGGCCATGCGGTGATCGACAACATCAATTTCCGCGGCCGCCCGGTGGCGCGCTGGATTTCGATCTATGGCGAGGATGCCAAGGGCGAAATCGACGAAATCCGCGCCGAGCTG
>JAZFSB010000301.1:0-4068 GCA_036445935.1 Alphaproteobacteria bacterium
GCGCCACCATGCAATTCCTCGGCGGCCAGTATCACGCGCTGACCGTGCTGTGCCTGCTGCTGTTCATCGGCGCCATGGGCAAGTCGGCGCAGTTGGGGCTGCACACCTGGCTGCCCGACGCGATGGAAGGCCCGACGCCGGTCTCCGCCCTGATCCACGCCGCCACCATGGTGACGGCCGGGGTGTTCATGGTCGCGCGCCTGTCGCCGATGTTCGAATACGCGCCGGTCGCGCTCAACGTGGTCGCCATCGTCGGCGCCTCGACCGCGATCTTCGCCGCGACCGTGGGCATCTGCCAGAACGACATCAAGCGGGTTATCGCGTATTCGACCTGCAGCCAGCTCGGCTACATGTTTTTCGCCTGCGGCGTATCTGCCTATTCCGCCGGCATTTTTCACCTGTTCACTCACGCCTTCTTCAAGGCGCTGTTGTTCCTGGGCGCCGGATCGGTAATCCATGCAATGTCGGCGGAACAGGATATGCGCAAGATGGGCGGCATCTGGCGTCAGGTCCCGCTGACCTACACGGTGATGTGGATTGGCAGCCTGTCGCTCGCCGGCATTCCGTTCTTCGCCGGTTTCTATTCCAAGGATGCCATCCTGGAATCAGCTTTCGCGGCCAATAGTGGCGTCGGGTATTACGCCTTCTGGATGGGGATCGCGGCCGCGATGCTGACCGCGTTCTATTCCTGGCGGCTGCTGTTCATGACCTTCCATGGCGTATCCAGAGCCGACGAAAAGGTCATGGCGCATGTGCATGAATCACCCAAGAGCATGACGATCCCGCTGATCGTGCTGGCGGTCGGCGCCGTGTTCGCGGGCTATGTCGGGTTCGACCTGTTCGTTGGCGATAAAATGGCCGGCTTCTGGGGCAAATCCATCCTGGTCCTGCCCGGCCATGACGCGCTGGCCAACGCTCATAACGTACCGACCTGGGTCAAGCTGGCGCCGCTCGCGGTCGGGGCTGTCGGCATCGGGCTTGCCTATTACATGTACATGGTGAAGACCGACATGCCGGCGGCGGTCGCCGCGCGGTTCGGCCCGCTATACCGCTTCCTCTACAACAAATGGTATTTCGACGAACTCTATGACCGCATCCTGGTACGCCCGGCGATGTATCTCGGACACCAGCTATGGCGTGAAGGTGATGGCACGCTGATCGACGGGCTGGGCCCGGATGGGGTGGCCGCGGTGACGCGCAACCTGGCGGCCCGGGCAAGCCGGCTTCAGACCGGCTACGTCTATCACTACGCCTTCGCCATGCTGATCGGCGTGGTCGGGCTGGTGTCGCTCTATCTCTACACGCGGGGGGGCTGAGCAATGTCGGATTGGCCCATCCTCAGCCTGGTGACCTTCCTGCCATTGGTCGGCGCGGTTTTGATCTTCGGCCTGTGCCGTCATCGCGACGAGCAGGTGGTGGCGACCAATTCGCGCTGGGCGGCCTTGTGGATTTCGCTGATCACTTTCCTGCTGTCGTTGCTGTTGTGGACAGGCTTCGACACCCATACCGCGAACTTCCAGTTCGTCGAAAAACAGGTCTGGTTTGAAGATCTTGGCGTCGCCTATCACATGGGCGTGGACGGTATTTCGATGCTGTTCGTGCTCTTGTCGACTCTGTTGACGCCGATCTGCATTCTGGCGAGCTGGGATGCGATCCGCGACCGGGTCAAGGAATACATGATCACCTTCCTGGTGCTCGAGACCATGATGGTCGGCATGTTCTGCGCGCTCGATTTCGTGCTGTTCTACGTGTTCTTCGAGGGTGTGCTGCTGCCGATGTTCCTGATTATCGGGGTTTGGGGCGGTGCGCGCCGGGTCTACGCCGCGTTCAAGTTTTTCCTCTATACGCTGACGGGTTCCGTCCTGATGTTGCTGGCGATCATCGCCATCTATCTGGTGGCGGGCAGCACCGATATTCCGACCCTGATGAAATTCGCCCTGCCGGCGGAAATGCAGATCTGGCTGTGGCTGGCATTTTTCGCCAGCTTCGCCGTCAAGGTGCCGATGTGGCCGGTGCATACCTGGCTGCCTGACGCCCATGTCGAGGCGCCGACCGCGGGCTCGGTCATTTTGGCGGGCGTGTTGCTGAAGATGGGCGCTTACGGTTTTCTGCGCTTTTCGGTGCCGATGTTGCCGTTCGCCACCGATTTCTTCACGCCGCTGATCTTCACGCTGAGCATCGTCGCCATCATCTACACCTCGCTGGTGGCGCTGGCGCAGCTCGACATGAAAAAGCTGATCGCCTATTCGTCGGTCGCCCATATGGGTTTCGTGACGCTTGGCATCTTCACCGTCAATCATGAGGGCGTCGCCGGCGCGATCTTCCAGATGTTAAGCCACGGCATTGTCTCGGCCGCCTTGTTCCTGATCGTTGGCGTGGTTTATGACCGGATCCACTCGCGTGAAATCGCGCGTTATGGCGGGCTGGTCGAGCGCATGCCGGTCTATTCCGTGACCTTCATGCTGTTCATGCTGGCCAGTGTCGGGTTGCCCGGGACGAGCGGGTTCGTCGGCGAGTTCCTGGTGCTGGTCGGCCTATTCCAGGTCAACACCTGGGTCGCGGCGCTGGCCGCCACCGGCGTGATCCTGGGCGCGGCTTACATGCTCTACCTCTACCGCCGGGTCATCTTCGGGCGCATCACGCGCGATGATCTCAAGGGCATTCTGGACATGAACTGGCGCGAGATCGCGGTCTTCGCGCCGCTCGTTATCCTGACGCTCTGGATGGGCATCTACCCGGCGCCATTCCTCGACATCATGGAGGCTTCCGTGACCAGCCTGGTCGAACATCACAAGACCGCCCTGGCGGCGCTCGAGACCCTTACGGTCGCCGGGCGATGAACACGCTTTCCGACCTGATGCCCGCGCTGCCGGAAATCGTCCTGGCCTGTTCCGGCATGGCGTTGCTGCTGCTGGGTGTTTTCCGGGGCGACGGATCAACGCGGTCGGTTTCATGGATCGCCGTGCTGGCGCTGCTGGTCGCTGGCATCGTGCTCAGTGTTGTTCAACAGGGTCGTATCGTTACCTTCAGTGGTCAATTCGTGCTCGACTATTTCGCCCTTTATATGAAGTGGCTGGTGCTGATCGGTTCGGCGCTGGCGATACTCATGTCGCTTGCCTTCAACGAGCGCGAATCGATGGCGCGGCCGGAATATCCCGTTCTGATCGTCTTCGCGACGCTCGGCATGCTGATGATGGTGTCGGCAAACGACCTGATTTCGCTCTATGTCGGGCTTGAGTTGCAAAGCCTTTCGCTCTATGTGCTCGCCTCCTTCCGCCGGGATTCGCTGCGCTCATCGGAAGCCGGGCTTAAATATTTCGTTCTTGGCGCTCTCTCGTCGGGCATGCTGCTCTATGGCGCGTCGTTGATCTACGGTTTCACCGGCACCACCTCGTTCGATCGTCTGGCCGAAGTGTTCAAATCCACCACCGGCGATGGCCCTGGTGTTGGGGTGATCATCGGGCTGATCTTTTTGATGACGGGGCTTGCCTTCAAGGTATCGGCGGTACCGTTCCACATGTGGACGCCTGACGTTTATGAAGGCGCGCCGACGCCGGTCACGGCATTTTTTGCGGTCGCGCCCAAGATCGCTGCCCTTGCACTGTTCATTCGTGTGCTGATCGGGCCGTTCGGCCTGCTGATCGCCGAGTGGCAGCAGGTGGTGGTGGTGATTTCGGCCCTGTCGATGGTGCTGGGTGCGCTGGCGGCGATCTGGCAGACCAATATCAAGCGGCTGCTTGCCTATAGCTCGATCGGTCATGTCGGTTATGCGCTTATCGGTCTGGCGTCGGGCAGCGAAGCCGGGGTGCGCGGCATTTTGGTCTATTTGGCTATCTATCTTGCCATGAATGTCGGCACATTCTGCTGTGTGCTGGCAATGCGCCGTGGCGGTCGCATGGTCGAGGATATCCAGGACCTGGCCGGACTGGCTCAGGGTCAGAAGGTGCTGGCGCTGGCGCTCGCCCTGTTCATGTTCTCGATGGCTGGCATTCCGCCGCTCGCCGGTTTCTTCGGCAAGTTCTATATCTTCCTGGCGGCCATTGAAGCAGAGCTCTATACCCTCGCCAT
>JAZFSB010000302.1:0-2295 GCA_036445935.1 Alphaproteobacteria bacterium
TACCGACCAGCCCCACGGTCAGGGAGATGCGGGTGCCGTAAATGATGCGCGACAGCATATCGCGGCCGAGCCGGTCGGTGCCGAGCAGGAACAGCGTCCCGCCCGCGGCCGGACACACGAAATGAAACCGGGCCGCGAACAGGCCCCAGAACTGGTATTCATCGCCGCTGCAGAAAAACCTGACGCGATGAAGGATGTTCGTGTACTCGACATATTCGCGGCGAAGGTTCTGCATGTTGAGCCGGTAGCTCTGGCCATATACGAAAGGCCCGATGAATTCTCCCTGGTGAAACAAATGCAGCCCCTGCGGCGGGGCATAGATGAAATTGATATGGCGGCTGTGCAGGTTGTACGGCGCGAGCGCCTCGCTGACCAGGACCGAAGCGTAAATCAGCAGCAGAAAAGCGCCGGAAACGACGGCGAGCCGATGGCGTTTGAACCGCCACCACATCATGCGCCATTGGGACGCCATGTAGTAGCGTTCCTGTTCCGGCGTCAGCGCCTCGGCCGCCTGCGGGACGAATGGCTCGGTCGAAACGAAATGCGAAATCCGGTCGGTCTCCGGTGGCGGGGGCGTGGCATTCATCGCCTTACCCCTCCCTCCAGACGGATGCGCGGATCGAGCACAGCCAGCGCCAGGTCGGAAATGAAGACGCCGACCACGGTAAGACATGCGAGGAACAACAGAAACGATCCGGCGAGATACATATCCTGGCTGCGCAGGGCCGAAAGCAGCATCGGTCCGGTGGTCGGCAAAGACAGCACCACCGAAACGATGGCCGCGCCCGAGATCACCTGCGGCAGCAGGTTGCCGATATCGGCGATGAAGGGATTGAGCGCCATGCGCAGCGGATACTTGATCAAGAGCCTGAGCGGCGGCAGACCCTTGGCGCGTCCGGTGACGACGTACTGCTTATAAAGTTCGTCGAGAAGATTGGCGCGCAGCCGCCGGATCATGCCGGCCGTGCCGGAGGTTCCGATGACCACCACCGGCACCCATAAATGTTCCAGGATCGAGGCGGTTTTATCCCACGTCCAGGGCTTGCCGATATACTGCTCGTCCATCAGCCCGCCGATGGAGGTTCCGAAATAGGTGTTGGCGATATAGAGAAGCACCAGCGCGAGCAGGAAGTTGGGGGTCGCCAGACCGATGAACCCGACGAAGGTCAGGCCGTAATCGCCCAGGCTGTACTGATGGGTCGCGGAATAGACGCCGATGGGAAACGACACCAGCCAGGTAAAGGCAATGGTGGTGAAGGAGACCAGAAAGGTGAGCCACAGCCTGTCCCCCACCACCTCCGAGACCGGCAGGCTGTACTCGAATGAAAATCCGAAATCGCCCCGCAATATGCCGAACACCCAGATCACGTATTGTTGCCAAAGCGGCTTGTCGAAGCCGTACTGCTGGCGCAGGAAGGCGATCTTGGCCTCGCTGACCGCCTCGCCCTGACTTTGCAGTTCCGCCACGTAGCTGCTCAGATAATCGCCCGGCGGAAGCTGGATGATGATGAAGATAAGGATGCTGATGGTCAGCATGGTCGGGATCATGATCAGCAGACGGTGGATGAGATAGCCGAACATGATACGGCCTTAGTTTTTCTTGCGCGGGCTGGGGCTGCCCGCGTCGCTGAACCAGAAAGTGTCGGGCCGGTAGACGCCGAAATGGGCGCCGGGGTTCCAGTTATAGATGCCCTCCTTCGGCACGTTGCGGAGACGGTTTGTCATCACCACCGGCTGCGGCACGGCGCCGACCACACCGATCGAGAACACATTGTCGGCGTGGATCTTCAGCATGCGGTGCCAGATTTCGCGCCGCGAACCCGCGTTCGAAGTCCGTTTCCACTGCCCGAACAGGCCGATCAGCTCTTTCGCTGCAGGCAGTTGGGGCGCTTCGCCCACGGCGCCTCCGGTCTCGAAATGCTGGCCCCATTTCGGCCATTGAAGCTGTAGCTGCGTGGTCGGCGCGAACTCGTTGGGGCTGGTGTTCTCATTGGGCAGGCCGTTCTCGTAGCCGGTCCAGACCGAAACCATGGTTTCGCCGGCGAAGATCCTGTTCCGGAACACCTCGCGCTGTGACGGTCGGGTGTAAAGCTTGATGCCGGCGCGAAGCCAGCTGTCGTGGATCAACTCCAGTATATCGGTCTGCTCGGTGTCCTCGCCGGCGGTCTCGACGATGATGTTCATGGGGCGTCCGTCGGGCAGCAGGCGGACGGCGCCGTCGCGCCTGGTCAGCCCGATCTCGTCGAGCAGCGCGTTGGCCCGCTTGAGATCGAATTCGGTCCAGGCCCGGCGATA